>NZ_JAIUDG010000027.1:0-82820 GCF_020179875.1 Paenibacillus sp. alder61 | reverse complement strand
GCATGGATTTCGTCTGTTCCTGAATGTATTTCACCGTCTTTCTCTTAAACTCCTCATTAAATCGTTGCCGCTGTTCACCCATGTGAACACCTCCTAATTTAAACTCTATTATTAAGGTTCTTTTATAGGGTGTCCACTTTTAATTCTAGTTGCATTTCTCCCGCTAATTCGGGCCAAATCGGCCACTTCGGCCCGATCACGGCAAATTAGCGGTACTTTTTCCAGGTAATTCGCGCTCCAGGCCGCCCGGGGCCTCATTTAACGGGAGATTTTCCCGTTAACCCACCCCGCCGTACGGCCGAACGAGGCCTGGCTAGGCCAATCCGTCCCGCACAGCCTCGCGACGCCAAGCGAGGCAGGCCAGGCATACACGGCCCCGGCCCGGGGCCGCTGTGCAAGAAAACCCGCCCCTATCCACCTACGCTTACACTCCTCCCTCTACCCTCTACCGTACCTAGACACCTCTAGTGATTCATATTACTCAACTAACTAACTCTGCTCCTGAGTACCTCGACCATCACCTTCACTATAGCCCTGCTACACTTGCTTGCTCCCCGCACATTAACGGGATTTCCTCCCGTTAAATCCGCCCACAGGGTGCGGCCTGTCCATTTACCTGGAATTTCTCCCGCTAATTCGGGCCAAATCGGCCGCTTCAGCCCGATCACGGCAAATTAGCGGTACTTTTTCCAGGTAATTCGCGCTCCAGGCCGCCCGGGGCCTCATTTAACGGGAGATTTTCCCGTTAACCCACCCCGCCGTACGGCCGAACGAGGCCTGGCTAGGCCAATCCGTCCCGCACAGCCTCGCGACGCCAAGCAAGGCCGGCTATGGCCCATCCCCCTCGCACAAAAAGACCCCTCCCGCGCCCGCAGTCAGCCGACTGCTTCGCGTATAGGGGTCTTCCTTTATGCGTTGTTTATTTCTCGGCCTCTTCGGCCTCGATTTCCGTCTCGGACGGCTTGTCGGTCAGCTTCACGGTCGCCGTGCGCGGCTCGCCGTCCCGGTAGTAGGTAACCTCGAGGTCTTCGCCGATCTTCTTGTTCTCGTACAGATACCTGCGGAGCTCCAGCGTCGAGGTGATCGGCTGTTTGTCAAACTGCGTGATGACGTCGTTCAGCTTCAAACCGGCTTCCTTGGCCGGGCCGTGCGCTTCCAGCACGATCACGCCCTCGGTCACATGGTTCGGCAGCTTCAGTTCCTTCCGCTGTTCCTCCGTAATCTCGGCGTAAGGGTTGTTCAGGTCCAGCGTATACACGCCGAGGTACGGGCGCACAACCTTGCCGTACAGCAGCAGATCGTCGACCGTCCTCATCACCTCGTTGATCGGGATGGCAAAGCCGAGCCCCTCCACGCCGGTATCCGAAATCTTCATCGTGTTGATGCCGATCAGCCGGCCGTTCAAATCGACGAGCGCTCCGCCGCTGTTGCCTTCGTTAATGGCCGCGTCGGTCTGAATGACCTCCTGCTCCCAGTCGTAGATCCCGTCCTGACTCAGGGAGATCGGAATCATCCGGCTCGTATAGCTGACGATGCCCGAGGTTAGCGTGCCGCCCAAACCCAGCGGGTTGCCGACCGCGATCACCGTCTCGCCGGCGCGAAGCTTCTTGGAATCGCCGATGTCGATCACAGCGTCGATGCCTTTGTCGTCCACTTCCAATACGGCGATATCGTTGATGGAATCCTGCCCGATAATCTTGGCCTTGCGGGAATCACCGTCGCTCGTCACGATCTCCAGATTTTCGGCGCCCGAAATCACGTGCGTGTTGGTGATAATGTAAGCCTTGCCCTTATCCTTCTTAAAAATCACGCCCGACCCCAGCGCCGCCCGCTCCGGATCTTCCTCCTCGCCGGCCTCGCTATGGTTGAGAATGCTCACCACGGCCGGGGCCACTTTGGCCGCCGCCGTACTGATCCGGTCGTACGGATCACCCCCGGCATGCGCGACGCCGCTCACACCGGCTTCTCGGGAAGCGGAGGGGAGCCCGGTAATCAAGCTGTACAGGAGCACGGCCACCACCGCGCTCAGGATGGAAGAAACCAGCGAGACCTGAAGCGTCGACCACCCGGGCCTCCGCCGGCTTCCCTGCCACCGCAAATTATTGTCCGAACTTCTGCGAAGTTGGCGTCTCGGCACCTTTGTGGAATAAAAGTCATCATCGAACAATCCCATCCCGTATCTCTCCCTCCATGGCACTACCCGGGCCTTAGCCCATCTATCTTTGTTACTTTATTACCCATGTGTCGCTGCTCACTTCACTCTATGCGATAACGGCAAATTCATATTCCCGTTCATTGCGGTACTCTCTTAACGTATTAAATTGGCGGGATGTTGCCCGTTCAGGCAAATTATTCGTTGTCCATTTGTCTTCGTTAGGAATGTTTACGGCAAAGTAAGACTACACTATAGATATAGCGCTAGATTGATAGATTTATTCTACCATAAGCCGGACAAACTGGTGCAGTTTTCATACAGGGAATTTTCGGGAGAAACACCGTCTTTCCAGTCTGTCCCGGCTGTCCTAAAAAAGGAGGGCTTAATCATGAATTCAAACTATTCCACGCCGATGAACGAGGTGAATGTCCTCGCCAAACTGGCCGATATGAAAGAAGAGCATTACCACCAATTGGTAACGCTCAGCGCGATAATGGAGCTATTGATCGAGAAAGGGATTCTTACCCGGCAGGAGATCGAGCAAAAAGCGGCCGAACTCGACGGGTTTATAAGTCCGCCACCGTATCCCACGGCGTAGGCCGGTCAAAAAAAGTGTCCCGCAGTTTGAACTCGCTGTCCTTAAAAAAACAGCCGCGGTCTTCCATCGCGCCCCGCACGGCCATTCGGGCCAGGTCCGGCATGTTATGCTCCCGGCTCAAGTGGGCCAGGTACGTCCGCTTGATCCGGCCGTTCAACAGCTCGCTCAGCAGCTCGCCCGTGGCTTCGTTGGACAAATGCCCCATGTCGCCGAGGATCCGGCGCTTGATGTTCCACGGATACCGGCCCATGCGAAGCATTTCGATATCGTGGTTCGCCTCCAGCACCAGCACGTCGGAGTCGGCGATCGCCGCTTTCACCTTGTCGCTGGCATAGCCGAGATCGGTGCAGACGCTCAGTTTTTCTTTGCCATCGTAAAAACAATACCCCACCGGCTCCGCCGCATCATGCGAAATCGCGAAGGATTCCACGCGCAGCGACCCGAAATCCTTCGCTTCGCCGGTACCGAACAGGCAGCGGTTCTCCTCCGGAATCTGGCCTATCGCCTTTTCCATCGAGCTCCACGTCTTCTCGTTCGCGTAGATCGGTAAATTGTATTTTCTCGCCACGGCTCCAAGTCCCTTGATATGGTCGGAGTGCTCGTGCGTCACCAGAATGCCGCTCAATTCCTGCCCGGATACCTCGCGCTCCGCCAGCAATTCGTCAATCCGGCGGCAGCTGAAGCCCGCGTCGATCATCAGCGTGACCTCACCGTTCGCAACCAGCGTGGCGTTTCCCGTAGATCCGCTCGACAGCACTGTAAATTTTAAACCCATTTCCCCATTACTCCTTTGCTTTCTCGATGTTCGGACTGATCACGTCCCCGCTGATGCCTTGTACGTAATACTCCGTCCCGCTCTCCAAAATAAACCGCCAGGCCGGCGCGGCCGGCAGATGCGCATCGGAATTGAACACCTCGCCGTAATAACCGAGCTCGATTTCCGTGACGACCGAGCCTTCCGGCAGAAAGTTCTCGACCAGGTTGCCGAGCGCTTTGGAAGCGGACAGCACCCGCTGCCGTTTCTCCCCTTCCGAACTGCTGATTTCAATGTTCTGCTCGCGATAGGAGATAATCTTCTGATTGCTGTAGTACAACCTCAAGTCTATTTTAAACAACGGCCATTTCCCGTCAACCAGCGGGTGGAGAACAAACTCCCCGTCCCGACTCGCCGCCTCGTCATACCGGTAATTTGCGATATTGGGAAGACTGGTCTTTAACGCGCTGACCAGCTCCTTAGGCGTATAGATCAGCTTGCTGTCCACCGGTGACGGAAGGTCGACGACCTTGCCGTTCCCTCCTCCGTCCACGAACCGGTACGATATTTTCGGCAGCTCGGGCGTTTCGCTCGGAATTTTCGCCGGCACCCGAATCCGCTTCTCGTCCATCGCCTTCTGGATATTACTCTCCAGCGAGGAGAAATCCGGGTTGGAGTCCGCCTGCTCCTGCCAATCGTTCCACAGTTGATAGCCCAGCACCAGATTCAGCAATAAAAAGGCGTAAATCAGCACGTTCTTCGCGCGGCCCCAATCCATCCTTCCACCTCCATCAGACAACCTCACTGAATAAAATGCCTGCAAATCTGCAGGTTTTTTCTCCTGCTAGGAACAAAATTTCAAAATTCCTGCGAATCTGCAGGCATTTTCGGCAAATCAGCTCTGTGCCCCCAAAATCGCTGGAAATTCCTGCAGATTTGCATCTTTTTCACAATTCCCATCGTGGATCGGCCTAAATCCTGCAGATTTGCATCTTTTTGAGTTTGAAGCGGGCAACTCGGCAGAAGTTTTCGAATATCTGGTTGAATATCCGATCGAATATCTCACGTCAGCCCTTCCCCCTCTAGTTCAGAATCCGCGTCGCTCCGTTGCGGAGCTCGGCCACCCATACCGGCTTCAGCAGCAGGCCGTCCTTGGTCAAGGAAGGATGGTAGGCCGGGTAGAGACTGACGATATCGGCCTCCCCCTTGAACCGGGCGATCAGCTTCCGCAGCTCGTTCCCCCCTGGCAGATCGACCATTTTTTTGCTCCAGAACTCGCCGGTCGGATAAATCAGGGAGCGCTGGTAGCCCGTGATCGTGCCCTGCCTTAATTCAAGGGCGATTTCTCCATAATGGAACGAGGAGATATCAATGATCGGCAAAGCGCCATACTGCCCCTCGCCGTAATACTGCTGAAAAGCCACCGTATGCTGCTCATTTCGGCTGTCGTCGGTCTCCTTCAACCGGTATTGGCCGTTCCAGCCGCCGTGCTGGTTAACGAAGTCCACCGCGGACAGCGCGTTGCGCCCCGGGCTGCTCTCGCCCGCGGCCGGTGCCGCCGGGTCGGTATAATTGATCCAGTTCCGGTCCTGCCTCACTTGGAGACTGCGCTTGCTGTCCGTATAGATCTCGGAGCCGTCTTTTTCCCGGATATAGCGGGTGATGCTGGGATCAAAAAACAAACTGCTCTGCATCTGATCCGTCGAAAACACCCCGATCTTCATCCCCGTCTCCACCATGCGGATCGGCTTCTCCGGAAGGTAATAGCCGTCCTCCAGCGTATACGGCACCCATTCCTTGCCGAAATCCACCTGCTGCTTCACGTCCTGCACGGTCAAATCGGCCTTGGTTGCCTCGTAAACCACGTCCCCCTGCGAGCTGAAAAAGAACACCCGCACCTGCTCCTCATCCTCGGCGTTGTAGATCAGCACCCGGCTGATGCTTTCGCCTTCAAACAGAGAGTCCGGTTCGATTTGCATAACCCGTTGCAGCAGCGATACCGGGATGCCTCCCCCGAACTGCAGCTCGATGCCGGGATAGCGGCTGCGGATTTCCGCCCAATCGATGTTTTCCAGGGCGTACCGCTGGAATCCCTCAAACTGGCGTCCCTTCAGCCGGGAGTAAATCAGGTTGTAGAAGGCCGATTCCGGGTAAAACACCGTGTGCCGGCCGCCGCCCAGATGAACGGCGATTTGCGCGGGAAACAGCATATCCTCCGCTTCCGCCTCCTGGCCCATGTTCTCCGTCTTGATATAGTCGCTCGCGGTTTTGACGACCGGGTTGCTGCCCGGCAGGCGATAGATGAGAAAATAGCTCTGCACCAGGCTGCACCCGACCAGAAGGGCCAGCACCAGCGATTTCACACGCTCCTTCACGCACCGTCGCCTCCTTGTTCATACTGGGGCAGCGTAAAGGTCACCTTGGTGCCCTTGCCCAGCTCCGACTGTAACGAGATCGTTCCGCCGTGCGCCTTGACGATTTCCCGGGCAATGGAGAGGCCGAGCCCCGTGCCGCCCATATTCCGCGACCGGGCCTTGTCCACCCGGTAAAAACGCTCGAAAATCCGGTCCAGGTCCTTCTTCGGAATGCCGATCCCGTTATCCTGTACCGAAATTTCCAGCGCCCCGTCTTCCTTGATCCGCGCTTCGAGTCCGATCGTGCCGCCTTCCGGCGTATATTTCATGGCGTTGGACATCAGGTTGTCGAGCACCTGGTCGATCTGGTCGCGATCCACCCACGCCGTGCTGACCCCGTTGCCGACGAAGAGCGTCGGCTTGATCTCTTTTTCCTGCATCTGAAAAGAGAACCGGTCCGTCACTTCCTCCAGCATCTCCATCACGTTGGCCGGCTGCTTCCGCAGCTGCGCTTCCTTGGAGTCGAGACGCGACAGATGCAGCAGGTCCGTGACGAGGCGGATCATCCGCTCGGTCTGGTTCTGGATGACGGAGGCGAATTTCGGTCCCAGTTCCGGATCGGCCATGGCCCCGTCCTCCAGCGCCTCCGTGTAGCTCTTGATCGTCGTGAGCGGCGTGCGGAGTTCGTGGGATACGTTGGCCACAAACTCCCGCCGGGACGCCTCCAGCTGCTCCTGCTCGGTCACGTCCTGAAGCACGGCGATGGTGCCCACAATGCCGGTTTCCCGGCGGTGAATCGGCGTGAACGTGACGCGGATCAGAAACGTTTCCCCTTCCGACGACTCGTTCTCCAGAATCGTGGAGTGCATCGTGCCCTGCTGCAATATTTCGCGCTCCTCCGGACTCAGGCGCAGCAGCGAAATGATATCGGTTTCCCCGGTCGGGTCCTCGCCGATCCGCAGCATTTCCCCGGCCCGGCGGTTCATCAGGATCACGATGCCGGCTTCATCGGTCGCAATGACCCCGTCGCTCATGTTGGTGAGGATCGAGGCCAGTTTCTCCTTCTCTTCCTCGTTCTGGGCCAACGCGTCGCGCAGCCGGCTCGTCATATAGTTAAACGCCCGGCTAAGCTGGCCGATCTCGTCGTTGCCCAGCACCGGCATTTGCTGGTGAAACTCCCCTTCGGCCACCGCCGTGGCCCGCCTTGTCATTTCCTTGATCGGCGAGGTGATCGTATGCGCCAGAATCACGCCGAGCACCGCGGTCAGCCCCAGCGCCAGTAAAATCCCCGATATAAAAATATTATTAATCCGTTCCATCGTATCGTACAGCTCGTTCATCGAAGCCGCGATATAAATGGCGCCCACGATTTTGCCGTCATTGACGACCGGCTTGGCCACGACCTTCTTGCGGACATTGTCCTCGTCGATAATGTATTCCTCGTTGTCGCGAATCCCCTGCAGCGCCCGGTTTACGACCGTTTGCGTGTTCTTCGTGCCGACGTAATCGGCATGCGAAGGCGTGGAGGTCGTCAGCACCTTGCCGCTGGCGTCCAGCACCTGAATTTCCGCGCCGTTAATGTTGAACAGATTGTTCACCAGCACGCGCAAATTTTCCAGCGACTCCTCCGCCGAGTCTCCCGACGCGCCGAGGTTCTGCGCCGCCAGCACCGAAAGCAGCTCCGCCCGCTCCTGCAGCTCCTTCGTGAAGTTGTTCGTCAGGGAAGTCTTCATCGCGCTCACAAAATAAACCCCGATCAGCTGCATGGCGATCAGGATCAGGAGCACATAAATAATAATCAGCTTCGCCTGGATCGTGCGGAAGAAGGAGGGCAGCTTCATCCTAGAATCCTCCCGCCTTGGAGCTGCGCATCATGTAGCCGAGCCCCCGCCGGGTCAAAATATACTCCGGCTTGCTCGGGTCCTTCTCGATCTTCTCCCGCAGCCTCCGGATCGTTACGTCGACCGTCCGGACGTCCCCGAAATATTCGAAGCCCCACACCGCCTGCAGAAGATGTTCCCGGGTCATGACTTTCCCGGCGTTCTTCACCAGATAATGCAGCAGCTCAAATTCCCGGTGGGTCAGGTCGAGCGGCTCCCCGTTCTTGGACACCATATACGTATCGGTATCCACAAACAACTCAAACAAGCTGAGGCCCTGACGTTCATCGGCCCCCTCGGGTGCCGCCGGCTTTTGCTGCCGCCGCATCTGCGCCTTCACCCGGGCCAGCAGCTCGCGGGTGCTGAACGGCTTGGTGACATAGTCGTCCGCCCCAAGCTCCAGGCCCAGCACCTTGTCGATCTCCCCGTCCTTGGCCGTCAGCATAATGATCGGGGTCTGCAGCCTGGCCCGCACCTCCCGGCATACGTCCATCCCGTCCTTGCCCGGCAGCATCAGATCGAGCAGGATCAGGTCCGGCTGTTCGGCAAACGCCAGCTCCACCGCCTCGATGCCGTCGAAGGCCAGGATCACCTCGTAGCCTTCTTTCTCCAGATTGAACTTCAATATATCCGCAATAGGCCGCTCATCGTCCACGACCAGAATTTTCCCTTGCATTTTCCCAGTTCACCCCATACTCTCGGGCATTGGCCCCATCTTCCTCTATCTTACCATACCTCCGCCCGCATCAGCCAACGGCTTCCAGGAAGCGGCAGCGCTCAAAATCTGTTGAATCCCTCTCCCTCCTGCTGGTAATCTAGAAACGATGCCAAATTGTAGCATACAAGGCGCATACCTAGAGAGGGGAACCGAGTTGAGATGACGACCATTCTGGTAGTGGATGACGATCCGAACATTCGGGAACTGATTTGTTTGTATTTAAAAAGAGAAGGCTTCCACCCGATGCAGGCCGCCGACGGAAAAGAAGCGCTGGAAGTGATGGAACAGACGCAGGCCGACCTCGTGGTGCTCGATATTATGATGCCCGTCATGGACGGCTGGGAATTGTGCCAGGAGCTGCGCCGGCAGTATCCGGACACCCCCCTGCTGATGGTGACGGCCAGGGGGGAAACCGGGCAGAAGGTCAAAGGCTTCAATCTGGGAACCGATGATTATCTCGTGAAACCGTTCGATCCGATCGAATTGGTGATTCGCGTCAAAGCCCTGCTTAAAAGGTACCGGATTTCGGCTTCGCAAAGCATTCAACTGGGCCATGTCTGGCTGAACCGTCAGACCTACAAGGTCATCCGCGGTTCGGAAGAGCTGACCCTTCCCCCCAAGGAGTTTGAGCTCTTGTTCAGACTGGGCAGCTATCCCGGGCAAATTTTTACCCGCGAGCAGTTAATCCAGCAGATTTGGGGGGCGGATTACAGCGGAGACGACCGGACGGTCGACGTCCACATCAAGCGGCTGAGAGAACGGTTCGCCCACGACGATCCTCCGTCGTTTCGCATCGAGACGGTCTACGGATTGGGGTATCGGATCGAGGTCTTCAAATGATCAAATCGTTGTATATCCGCATCGTTCTGATGTTTTTGACGGCCATCATCGTCAGCCTGCTGGCATCGGCCATGATCACCGGCTATGTTTACCAGCAATCCGTGACGAAACAGACCCAAACGTATTTGATTCACCTGGGAGAAAGCATGGTCCGGATTTTCGAGCGCGCGGGATTCGACAACCGGGCGTTGGTCATGGACGATATCAAGGAACTTATCCATTCCATCAGCTTTGAAATTTACAATGAAAACTTCAACCGGGAAACCTACGGTTACCAGGCCGGCAGCACATCGTTTGTCAAAAAAGATCAGGTCGAACGGGTGCTGCAGGGGGAAACCGTCCAGGGAGAAACCCGGGATGACAATATGTTCGTCGGGCTTCGCTTTGAACACCAGGGACACAAGTATGCGCTGTTTATCCAGCCGGGACCGTCCAATCAGTTCGGCTACCCGATCAACAACATCATCCTGACGATGATCGGAATCGTGCTAATCGGCGGAAGCTTGTTTTTTACCGCGGAAGCCACGTTTCTGATCTTGCCGCTGCGCAAAATGACGGAAGCGACCAAGCGGATGGCCCGGGGCGATTTCAGCACCAACCTCAAGGTCCGGCGCAAGGATGAACTGGGCGTGCTGGTCAAAAATTTCGATGAGATGCGGCAGCAGCTGCAGCAAATGGAGCAGATGCGGCAGGATTTCGTCTCCAATGTGTCGCACGAAATCCAGTCCCCGCTGACTTCCATCCGCGGGTTCGCCAAGGCTTTGAAAGACGAAACCCTCGATGCCAAGGACCGAGACCGCTACCTGGATATCATCATTGCGGAAAGCGAGCGGATGTCCCGCATGGGCGACAATCTGCTGAATCTGGCATCACTGGAGTCCGAACACCATCCTTTTCATCCGGAAGCCTTCCGGCTGGACGAGCAAATCCGGCAGATCGTCGTCGGTTTTGAGCCGCAATGGTCGGCCAAGTCCATCGACATCGATCTTCACCTGCCGGCTGTCGTGATCAAAGGCGATCGCGACGGGCTCAATCAAGTATGGACCAACTTGCTTGGCAACAGTTTGAAGTTTACCCCCGAGGGGGGATGCATCTCCATTCTGCTCCGGCAAGAGGTCCACAAGGTTGTCGTCACGATCAAGGACAGCGGGATCGGCATTTCCGAGGAGGACCTGCCGCATATTTTCGAGCGATTTTATAAAGCGGACCGCTCCCGGAACCGGACCCAAGGCGGCAACGGCTTGGGGCTGGCGATCGTCAAAAAAATGATCGACCTGCATCGCGGCCGCATTCACGTTCAAAGCCGACCGGGCCAGGGAACCACCTTCGCGGTCACCTTGCCCTATTACGGCCTCAAGCCTCCCAAGGAGGTATGAAAATCGATCCTGTAATCGGATGCAAATTTTTATGAAAATGAACTCCATTCACATTCAGTTCACATTCATCCGGTAATCTTCTTTTAGATAGGAGGATTGCCATGAACAAACTCACCAGCTTCTCGATGAAAAATGTTGGAGCCCTCATCATTATGATCGTAATGCTGTTTGGGGGAGGCATGTACGCGGCCGGCCAGTTAAAGACCGAAATCATGCCCGATATCTCCATCCCCATGGTGTTCATTACGACACAATACCCGGGGTCTCCTACCGATGTAATGGAGCAGGTGACAAAGCCCCTGGAGAAAAAAATCGCCAATATGGAGGGCGTAAAATCGCTCCAATCCACATCGAGCGACAATTTTTCCACCATCATTGTCAACTTGACCGAGAAATCGGACCCCGAGAAGAAAAAGCTGGATATCGAAAGCCTGCTGCAGGAAGTGAATCTGCCGACTTCGGCAAGCACCCCGAAAGTAGCCACCATCGGTTACTCCTCGATACCGGCGTATTACTTTGCCATTTATGCGGAAAACGGCATGAGCCAGACCCAGCTCGACCATTGGTTCGCGAATGAAATCAAACCCGGGCTGCAATCGATTCCGGGCTACGACCATATGGACGAAATCGGTTCGCGCAAAACGACGCTCAGCATCCGGCTCGATGCCGACAAGCTGACCGCCTATGGGCTGACGCCTCCGCAAGTCTCCAATGACCTGCGCCAAAACATCAACTCCCTTCCGGCCGGAGCCGTCGAACTGGACGGCAATCAATTGATGGCCCGGGTAAAGAGTGAAACGGACAGCGTCTATGCCCTGGAAAACATGGAATTAAACACCCCGAGCGGGACCCACGTCCGTCTGAAGCAGTTGGGTACGATCCAGTCGGTTACGGAGTCCGGTTTCATCGCCCGTCTGGACGATAACCCGGCCATCGGGATTCAGCTTTATAAAACGCCCGATGCCAACGCGGTCGATTTCTCCAAGGAAACCGAACGGCTGATGAAGGAATGGACGGCGGAAAATCCGAACATTCAATTCAAGACCATCTACGATACGTCTCAAGAGGTCAGCAAGTCGATTAACGGCATGTTAAAAGAAGGCCTCACCGGTGCCCTGCTCGCGGCGCTGATGATTTTGCTGTTTCTGCGGAACCTGCGGATGACGCTGATCGTTCTGATCTCGATTCCGCTCTCGATTCTGATCACGCTGCTCGTGATGAATTACTTGAACATCTCCCTGAACATTTTGACACTGGGCGGGATGTTTATCGCGATCGGCCGCGTCGTCGACGACAGTATCGTCGTCATCGAGAACATCTACACCCATTTGCAAAAAGCGGAAGAACGCGGCGAGTCCGTCATTAAGAAGGCCACGATGGAGGTTGGCGCCGCCATTACGTCCTCCACCCTGACTACCGTCGGTGTATTCGCACCCCTCGGCATGGTCAGCGGGATGGCCGGCCAACTGTTCCGCCCGTTCGCCATCACGCTCGCTACGGCGATGCTGGCCTCACTGCTCGTCGCCCTGACGGTCATTCCGATGCTGGCGAAGCTGCTGGTGCGGGGAGATAAGATCAAGCACCACGAAGAGAACCGGGAAGGCCTCATGGTGCGTTTTTACCGTCGTGCTTTGGAGCTGACGCTGCGCCACCGCATCAAAACCCTGCTGCTCGCCTTCGTTTTATTCCTTGGCTCCATCATCGGCACGGTTCCGTTCCTGTCGGTGACGCTGATCCCGGAAAGCGAAGCGCCGCGGGAATTCTATTATGTCATCAAAATGCCGTATGAAACTTCCCTTGAAACAACGGATGCCAAGGTGAAGGATATGGAAGACATTTTGAAAAACGCGAAGGATCCCGCAGGGAACCCGATGTTCACCTTTATCGAATCCCTGGTAGGCTTCAATGAGGGATCTAAGGATCCGTCGTCTTATTCCGCGCAAATCTTCACGGAGGTCAGCGAAGACAGTGACGTCAAACAGGTGAGGGATACATACAAGGAACTTCTGCTGGCGGAGCTTCCTCCCGGTTCCGAGTTGGATGTCCGTTCCATGGAAGGCGGTTCGACCGGAACGGTGGACTTCCAATACGCGGTGAAGGGCGACGACTTGCTCAAACTGACCGAAGCTTCGGCCCTTCTGAAAGAAAAGCTGAAAGAGTTCCCGGAACTGCGCGAAGTCAAAGACTCGCTTAGCGACGCTAAAAAGGAGCTGCAGATCGAGGTCAATCAGAGCAAAGCCCAACAGTACGGTCTCAGCGTCACGGGCACGCAGCAGACGGTTTCCAGCTGGCTGATGAAGGAAGAAATCGGCGAGCTGAAGCTGGACAATACGACGTATACCACTACGCTGGAGTTGGATAAAACCGATATGAACAGCTTGTCCAAGCTCGGAAATATTCCGTTCCATACCGCCAGCGGCACGGTCGTCTATTTGAAAGAGATCGCCGAATTGAACATTATTAACGCGGCCTCGAGCGTTCAGCGGGATGATCAGGAGCAGGTCATCACGATCACCGCCAAAATCGACAGCCAGAACAAGGGCGGCGTCAGCGCCCAAGTCGGGCTCGCCCTCGACGAAGTCGCGCTTCCGGACGGCGTGAAACGCGAAATCGGCGGCGTCAGCGAAGAGATCGGCGAGAGCTTCTCGCAGCTGTTTGTGGCCATGGCGGCCGCCGTCTTCATCGTCTACCTGATCATGGTCATCTCCTTCGGCAACACCAGCGCGCCGTTCGCCATCTTGTTCTCGCTGCCGCTGGCGGTCATCGGGGGTCTGATCGGCCTGTTCCTGACCGGGGAAGCGTTAAGTATCACCTCCCTCATCGGCTTCATGATGCTGATCGGGATCGTCGTCACCAACGCGATCCTGCTGATCGACCGGACGCAACAGCTGCGGCAGGAAGGCTATACGGTCCGCCACGCCTTGGTTGAAGCGGGGATGATCCGCCTGCGTCCGATCATCATGACCGCGGTGGTTACGGCTATCGCCATGCTGCCGCTTGCGCTCGGACTGACCGAGGGAGGCACGATTATTTCCAAGGGGATGGCCGTTGTCGTCATCGGCGGTTTGGTCACCTCCACGATTCTGACCCTTGTGGTCGTACCGATTGTTTATGAATTGATCGAATCGTTCAAAAACCGGATGAGCGGACTGTTCCGCCGCCGGGAAGGCAAACCGGCCAAGGGCAACAAGAAAGGAGTTGTAATCGATGAATAGCAGAACATGGCATAAACTTATGCTGGGCGGTGCGATGCTGGCCATGGTCGCTATGACGGCGGCCGGCTGTACCAAGGCGGAGGAACCGAAGCCGCTGGTTCAAAGCAATGTGCCGCAGAAGCCGACCGTGAAAGTGAGCGCGGCGGAATTGCGCACGATTGCCGATCCGCAGGAGGTCGTGGCGGAAATCGCCGCCTCCGACCAGCGGGACGTGGTCGCCAAAGCCAGCGGCGATGTGAAAAAGGTATATAAACAGCGCGGCGATCAAGTGAAAAAGGGAGAGCTCCTGTTTGAACTGGATACGACCGATGTGCTTCTCCAGAAACAAAAGGCCGAAATTTCGCTGCGGACGGCCCAGCAAAACTTGAAAAACGGGCTGTTCAACAATCCGGACGACCCGGACGCGCAGCAGTCGCTGAAGGATCAAATCCAGCTGGCGCAGATCGGGATCCAGGAGGCCAACCGGACGCTGGAGAATTACAGAGTGGAAGCTCCAATCAGCGGGATTTTAACCGATTTCTCCGTCAAGAGCGGGATGACGGTATCTCCGGGGAACGTTGGGGTGATCCAACAGATCAACCCGGTGAAGATTAAAGCGAACATTACGGAGGAGAACGCCGAGTTGGTGAAAGGCAAGAAGGAGTTGTCCTTCTACTCCACCAGCCAGCCGGATGTGCTGCAAAAAGCGAAGATCGTTTATTTCGCCGACATTATGGATACCCAGCAAAGAACCTACGCGATGGAATTGCAAACGGACAACGCGAAGCATGCCTGGAAACCGGGGGCCAAGGTTCAACTTCGGATCACCGAAGAGGCCGAGGAAAATGTGCTCACCATTCCGACCACCGCGATCGTCCGGGAAGAAACCGGCACCTACGTTTATGTGAACGCCGCCGGTAAGGCGGAGAAGCGCCAAGTGGAGTTGGGACGGTTAAACGGCATGTATCAAGAGGTGACCAAAGGAATCCAGCAAGGCGAACAGGTCATCGTCTCCGGGCAGCATCAGCTCAAGGACCAGCAGGAAATTGAGATTGCGCCGGCAAAATAGAATACAAAAAAAGACTTGGCTCCAGGGCCAAGTCTTTTTGTTTTATAAATATTTCATCGGATTCTGCACGCTGCCGTCTTTATGGATCTCGAAGTGCAAATGCGTCCCGGTAGAACGCCCCGTATTGCCCATCACGCCGATCTCCGTGCCTTTCTCGACGACCTGGCCCTCTTTCACGCTAATCTTGCTCAAATGGCCGTACAGCGTCTCGTAGCCGTTCTTGTGATCGATGATAATACAATTGCCGTATCCGGATTTGGTGCCCGTGAAGACGACGACCCCCTCATCCGCCGCGAGAATGCTTCGGTCGGAAGAAACGAGGTCGATGCCCTTATGCGTTCTCCCCCATCGTTCGCCGTAGCTGCTGCTCAACATCGCGCCCGATACAGGCCAGGCAAAATCACCGCTCCCTTGGCCGACCACCTTCGTGCCGCGAACCACGATCTTCGGCTTGGACTCCGTAATGACCTCCTGGCCCAGCCATTCCTCGCCGACCACCTCGCCGTTCTCTTTCGTAAGACGGTACTTCATCGTCTTGAGTCCGCTCGCTCCCAAGGAGATCACTTTCGTTTCTCCGGCGCGCAAATTATCGCTCTTCCGAACGATTACTTGCGGCTCGATTTCAATCTGTTCGGAGAACTTCTCCACCGTCTTCACCGTTAAGGACGGCTTCACGGTGTTAATCTTCAGCTCGGTTCCGATTTGAAGCGTGCGCTCCTTGACACCCGGGTTGTTGCTGAACAGCTCCTTTTGCGTGACGCCAAAACGGGCCGCGATCGAAGAGATCGTATCCCCTTCCCGCACCGCGTAAGTCACCGCGGCTTCATCGCCCTCCAGAATCCGGGCGACCGCCTTGTTCACATCCATCACTTTGTTCGGAGCGGTTTCCACGGAGGCCGTGGTGACGTCCTCCTGGATGGCGACCGATTCCACAATGACACCGCCCGTTTTGCCTGTGTCGGTGGCTGCCGCCTGCTGCGCCCCGCCGGTTTTCTTCACCTTGCCGGCCAACCGGGCGGTCGCCATGACGGTTTTGTCCTCCGGTGCGAACTTGCTCTTGAGCTTCTCCAGGACCGCGTCCGCCGTAGCCTGATCCTTCACGATGCCGATCGTCTTGCCGTCGACCTTCAACTCGACCCCTTTGGCGTAGCCGGTCAGCATCCCTTCCAGCTTGCTCAGCGTCCGTTCGCTGTCCACCTGGGCTTTGTACTCCTTCGCTTCCACCGTCGTAATTCCTTCGGTATGTACCGCCATTTCCACATGCGGGTATTTTTCGTTATATTCCTGCTCCTTCTTGTCAAAAAGAGCCTGTAATTGCGCCTTGTCGGCAATCGTGCCGATTTCCTTGCCTGCGACGTAAACCCGGTAATAAGTCACCGTATTGGCTTTGACATACTGCTGTCCCGCCGTATAGATTCCTCCGGCCACCAGCAGGGCGGCTAGCGCGCCGACCGCGATCATCCGCGGTTTGGAACCGCGCAACGCGGCATATAGCCCAGCCTTTTTATGTTCGGACATCTCCTGATCGTTTTCCGGGCGGCCGTGATTTGTCTGCGCCGGGTCCTGGCCCTTGCGCCACAGCTGCCAACGTATCCCCCTGAAACCTTTCATGCTGATCTCCTTTTCCCTTTTCGACTCATTACGACAGAAAAAGGTTTCAAAATTTTAACCTTTTTCCGCTACTGTTTACTTTAACACAGTCCGCAAAGGGATTTCAACCAAAGCAAAAAAGCCAAAATCCTGCGTCCGGCAAGGCTTTTGGCTTTTTTTAAGACTTCGGGGGTCTCGCCAATTTTTTACAATCTTGTGAATGGCATCGCTGACATGGTTTCGGGCGGACTATTCGTTCTTTAACAAATCCATGATTTTGGCATATTCCGTTTTGTTTAAGTGTTTGGACAGAATCTGCTCGATTTCGATCAGTTCCTTCTCTGTCAGACCGTCTTCCATGAGTTCCGTGATCCGCTGCATTTCCTCTTGAGGCAGCTTGGCCATCAGCATCGCGAACACCTCTTCCTTCTCCTTGGCCGGCAGCTCGTCCTTCATCGCCACCATCTGGTCCGGTGTCACGACGACCTGCGGGGCTTGACCGGAGCCGTTCGCTTCGGACCCGTCCGCGCCGCCCGAAATGCCGCCCATCACCGACAGGGCGTCTTCCGGCGGCGTTTGGCCGGCATCATCGGCCCCCGCCTTTGCGTCCACGCCGACGCCCGCATTGACGCCTGTATTGGCACCTGCGTTAGTGCCTGACGCGTTGGCCCCGCCTGTCGAGCTGCCTCCGCCCGCCTTGTCGCTTGCGGCTCCCGCGGCCCCTGAGGCGCCAGCACCGGCCGTCTCGCCGCCCGTCACGCCCGTCCCCGTCGCGCCCGTGCCGGTTCCGCCCGTGCCCGTCCGGCCGCTGCTATCGCCCTCGTTCTTGCTCCCGGCCGAGGAACCTGCTTGCGGGTCCGCGTCCAGCGCCGTTTTTTTCGCATCCTTGTCTCGATCCTTGCCGCCAAGCCCCAGCATCCCCTTAACGACGCTGCCCAGGCTCGGGGCCTCCGCCGTGATCGGCAGATGATAACTCTCCAGCAGCGATTGTATATACGCATTTACGACATACCCCGTCGTCATAACCGTCAAAGCACATACGACCACCACCGTGGCAATCAGCCTCAACAACCACCCCATCCATCTCATAACGCTTCCTCCTTCTGCCGCCGGCTCTATCACCGGTCATCCTAATCTCCTAATTTTCAGTATGGACGGCGGAAGCGAATTGTAACCTCGCAAACCGGGCTCCAACACCCAAAAATAGAATAGGGACCTGTCGCCCGGCGCAGAATCACCTGGAATTCCTCCCGTTAATTTTGTATAAAACGAATGTTTCTACCGCTTTAACTGGAAAAAAGGGAGCTAATTCAGGCGATTCCCCGTAAATTCGATCCATCCGCATCATTTAGCTGGAGCTTTTCCCGTTATTTTCACCACCGTCCCTTTTTCGAGCCGATTAACGGGAACATTTCTCCAGCAGTGCGGAGCGCTTCAGAACGCGTCGGAGAAGTTAAGCGCCGACCGCCCAATCATCATCACGCAAAAAAAGCCGCCCACCGGGCCAAGAGTCACCTCTTGTTCCCGTGAGCGGCTATGCTTTGTACGGATGCTTATTCGTAAATCGGCAGTACTTGATTCGTCTGGCTGCGGTTGCGGCCGACCGAGAAGATCGCGATCGGGATCCCCGTCAGCTCCGATACCCGTTTTACATAGTTGCGGGCCGTTTCCGGCAAGTCTTCCAACGTCTTCGCGCCGGAAATATCCTCGGACCAGCCCGGCAGTTCCTCATAAACGGCCTCGCATTCGGCCAGCATTTTCAGACTCGCCGGATAATGCGTGATGACTTCGCCCCGGTATTTGTAGCCGGTGCAGATTCTGACCGTTTTCAGGCCCGTCAGCACGTCCAGCGAGTTCAACGACAGCCCGGTGATCCCGCTCACCCGGCGGGCGTGACGCACCACGACGCTGTCGAACCAGCCGACGCGGCGCGGCCGGCCGGTTACCGTGCCATACTCGTGGCCGGTTTCCCGGATAAAGTCGCCGACTTCGTCATTCAGCTCGGTCGGGAACGGCCCGTCGCCGACCCGCGTCGTGTAGGACTTCGCCACCCCGATCACCTGGTCGATCTTGGACGGCCCGACACCGGAACCGATGCAGACGCCGCCCGCCGACGGATTGGAGGACGTGACGAACGGATACGTCCCTTGGTCGATATCCAGCATGACGCCTTGGGCGCCCTCGAACAGCACCTTTTTCTTGGCGTCGATCGCATCGTTCAGCACGACCGAAGTATCCGTGACATAAGGGCGAAGCACCTCGGCATACTCCAGGTACTTCTTCAGAATCTCTTCCACATCCAACGGTTCGGAACCATAGACCTGCTGGATCACATGGTTCTTCTCCTTCATCAAATGGCGGAGTTTCAACTCAAATTCCTCCGCATCCATCAGATCCGCAATCCGGATGCCAGTCCGTGCCGCCTTATCCATATAAGCCGGCCCGATCCCTTTACGGGTCGTCCCGATTTTGTTCGGTCCCTTGCGGTCTTCTTCCAGCGCGTCTAGCACCATATGGTAAGGCATAATAACATGCGCCCGGTCGCTGATGACCAGATTCTGTGTAGTGAAACCATTCTCGTGAATATAGTTGATTTCCTCGATCAGTGCGGCCGGATTGACCACCATGCCGTTTCCGATCACGCATTTCTTATCCGAATAAAACACGCCCGACGGGATCAGGCTGAGTTTGTACTTCTTGCCGTCGATAAGAATGGTGTGACCGGCGTTGTTACCGCCTTGATAACGGGCCACCACATCTGCGCTCTCCGCCAGATAATCCGTGATTTTACCTTTACCTTCGTCTCCCCATTGGGTTCCTACAACGACTACCGTTGACATGTACATTCCCCCGCCCGGTGCCCTCGCACCTGTATTTGAACAATTTTCATATGAACCGGCTAACACAACAAGTTAATTTACTGCGTCAAAGCAGCACTATCAGTTTACCAGTCTCCTTTTTCAAAGTCAAATTAAAAAGCGAACGATTATAATATGAAAAGTTAATAACGTTCGGAATTATCGGTTGTTAGGAACACGTCAGAAATAAATCGGCCCGCTTTGAAAAATACTACCCTCGTCGGTGTTCACATTCTCACAGTCCTTTGCAAATACACCGATTATACTAGGACAAAAACAGATCCTTCGCATCAACAAGATCTTGAACCTGAATAGAGAATCGGAAGGGACGGAAATGAACCATGGAAACGAATAGCCGCCGCGGAACGCTAAAAAAGTCGGTCACTTTTATGGAAGCCCTGGCGCTTGTCATAGGGATGATCATCGGATCGGGGATCTTTTTGAAGCCCGGGATTGTCCTCGGCCACGCGGGAACCCCGGGGATGGGCATACTGGCTTGGGCAGCGGGCGGCGTCATCACCCTGGCGGCGGCTCTCTCCGTGGCCGAAATCGCCGCGGCCATCCCGAAATCGGGAGGGCTCTACACCTACCTGGGAGAGTTGTACGGCGGGGTCTTCGGCTTCCTGCTGGGTTGGGTACAGACGATCATCTCCTATCCGGCCTCGGTCGCGGCACTGTGCATTGCTTTCGCCACGTATTCCGGGTACTTCCTGCCGATGAGCGACGGGCAGCAAACCTGGCTGGCCATTGGCATCCTGGCCTTTATCCTGCTCATGAACGTACTATCGACCAAAAACGGCGGAATCATCCAGACGATCGCTACCGCGGGCAAACTGATTCCGGTGATCGGCATTGTAGGTTTCGGCCTCGCGGCGGGCGCCGCCCCCGGCTTCGCCGGGATTCCGGCGTCAGCCGCCGCGGCGTCCGGAGCCGGATTTGGCGCGGCAATCCTGGGCACCCTCTGGGCCTATGACGGCTGGATCGGCGTGACCAATATGGCCGGCGAAATCGGTAACCCGGCCAAAACGTTACCCCGGGTCATCTCCGCAGGCGTTTTATTCGTCATCGCCGTCTATGTCCTGTTCAACGTCGCGATCTATCGCTCCCTGCCCTATGAAGCCATCGTCAGCTCCCCGACGCCGGGCGCCGACGCGGCGCAGGCCCTGTTCGGAAACGGCGGCGGCGCCTTTATCACCGCGGGCATCATCGTTTCCGTGCTCGGGGCGCTCAACGGGTATTTAATGACCGCGGCACGGGTACCGCAGTCCATGGGAGCCAACGGGCAGCTGCCCTTCTCCCGGACACTCGCGCGTCTCCATCCCAAGTTCCAAACGCCGGCGAACGCGTTGCTCCTGCAGAGCGTATTGGCCGTCATTTACATCCTCTCCGGCACCTTCAACACGCTGACCGATCTGCTGGTGTTCGTCCTCTGGATTTTCTTTACGATGGGCGTGTTCGGCGTGTTCCTTTTGCGCAAAAAGACGCCACCCCGGCCCGGAAGATACCGGGTTCCCCTCTACCCCCTGACGCCGTTGATCGGGATGGCGGGAGGCGTCTATATCCTGGCCAGCACCATCCTGAACGACCCGATCCGCTCTTTGACCGGCATCGGCATCACCCTGCTGGGACTGCCTGTCTACTATCTGATGCAACGTAAAAGCAAAAAAACAGGCTGACGGTCTCCCGTCAGCCTGCAAATGCGTCCGCATGCGCCCGCTCGTAATTGGCGAACTTGTTGAAGTTCTTTAAGAAGACCAGTTCGACGGTGCCGACCGGACCATTCCGCTGTTTCGCGATAATGATCTCGATGATGTTCTTCTTCTCCGTCTCCTGGTTATAGTAATCGTCCCGGTACAGAAACGCGACGATATCGGCATCCTGCTCGATCGAACCGGATTCCCGAAGGTCCGACATCATCGGGCGTTTGTCCTGCCGCTGCTCGACGCCCCGGCTAAGCTGGGACAACGCGATGACCGGCACTTCCAGCTCCCGCGCGATCTGTTTCAGGGTCCGGGAGATTTCCGAAACCTCCTGCTGCCGGTTCTCGCCCGGCTTGCCGCGCCCGTGAATGAGCTGGAGGTAATCGATCAGGATCATCCCAAGCCCCTTCTCTTTCTTCAGCCGCCGGCATTTCGCCCGGATATCGGCCACCGTTACGCCCGGCGTGTCATCGATGTAAATCTCGGCTTCCGACAACGCCGCGATGCCCATCGTGAGCTTCGCCCAATCTTCATCGCTCTTGAAATCGCCCGTCCGCATGATGCCGGCGTCGAGGTTCGCCTCGGCGCAGATCATCCGCTGTACCAGCTGGGCGGCGGACATCTCCAGACTGAAAATCGCGACGGTTTCCTTGGCGCGGACCGCCACATTCTGCGCGATATTGAGCGCAAAGGCGGTTTTCCCTACGGAAGGACGGGCCGCCACGATGATCAGATCGTTCCGCTGAAAACCAGCCGTCATCTTGTCCAAATCGACGAAGCCGGAAGGAATACCGGTCGTATTCCCGCGATTCTGGTGCAATTGCTCGACGCGTTCGAACACTTCCATGACCACGTCGCGGATCGCGATAAAGCCGCTGCCGGACCGCCGGTTTGAAATTTCAAGAATGCGCCGCTCGGCGTCGCTCAGCATGCCGGAGACATCCTCGCCCCCGGTATAGCCGTCGCTGACGATTTGCGTCGCCGTACGGATCAAGCGGCGGAGCATCGATTTCTCTTCGATGATCCGCGCGTAGTAGTCGACATTCGCCGCCGTCGGCACGGCATGAGCCAGCTTCGCCAGGTAGCTGACGCCGCCGATTTCCTCCAGCTCGCCCTTGTCCTGCAGCCGGGCCGTCAGGGTCACCAGATCGATCGGCTGCCCTTCCTCGCCGAGCTGCACCATCGCTTCAAAGATCAGCTGATGGGGCTTGTCGTAGAAATCCTCGGTGCGCACCCGCTCCATCGCCGTAATCAGCGCTTCGGACTGAAGCAGAATCGCACCGAGCACCGCCTGCTCCGCTTCCAGGTTTTGCGGGGGAACCCGGTCAAAAAATGGCTCGGCGCTCATGTTACTCCTCCGTAACCTGAACCTTGAACGTCGACTTCACTTCAGGATGAAGCTTCACCGGAACCTGCGTAACCCCCAGCGTACGGATCGGTTCATGCATTTCGATCTTCCGCTTGTCGATCTTGATGCCGGTCTTCTCCAGCGCCTCCGCTACCTGCTTGCTCGTGATGGCGCCGAACAGACGGCCGCCTTCACCGGCCTTCGCCTTCAGCGTCACGGTGACTTCCTCCAGCTTTTTGCCGAGCTCGATCGCCTCTTCTTTTTCCTTCTCCTTGCGTTTCACTTCCGCCGCGGTTTGCTGCTCCAGCGTCTTCACATTGCCCTCGGTCGCCGGACGAACCAGCCCGCGCGGGATCAGGAAGTTCTGTGCGTAACCTTCCGAGACGTTCTTGATTTCCCCTTTTTTCCCTTGACCCTTAACATCCTGCAAAAAAATAACCTTCATTCGAATAACCCCTCTTCCTTCTCTATTTCATCCAGGACGGCGAGCAGCCGTTTCTCCGCTTCCTCCTGGGTGCCTTCCAACTGTGTGGCGGCATTCGTCAAATGCCCGCCGCCGCCCAGCCGCTCCATGACCACCTGCACGTTCATCGTCCCGAGCGAACGGGCGCTGATGCCGATCAGGCCGTCGGGCCGTTCGCTAATGACAAACGAAGCTAGCACGTTCGTCATATTCAGCAGCGTATCCGCCACCTGAGCGATCAGCAACTGCGGAATTCTGCGGTTCGGCTCCGCCACCGCCAGTGCGATATGCCCGTGAATCATGCGGGCATGCTTGATAATATCGGCCTTGGCGATGTATTCCTGCAGATCTTCCTTCAACAGGCGCTGCACCATTGCGGTATCCGCGCCCATCCGGCGGAGAAACGCCGCCGCTTCAAACGTCCGCGACCCCGTGTGCAGCGCAAAATGCTTCGTATCGACCGTAATCCCCGCCAGAATGGTCGTCGCCTCCAACGGGCTGAGCTCCACCTTCTCATGGATATACTGCAGCAGCTCGGTCACGAGCTCCCCGGCCGAGGAGGCGTAGGGCTCCAGGTAGACGAGCACGGCGTCGTTGATAAACTCCTCGCCGCGGCGGTGGTGATCGACGACCACCACCCGCCGAGCGGCTTCCACGAGCCGCGGCTCCATCGTCATCGACGCTTTGTGCGTGTCGACGACCACCAGGAGCGTGTGCGGGGTCATCAAGCTTAGCGCCTGCTCCGGCGAGATGAACCGGCGCGCCAACGCCTCCTCTTTATCGATGCGCTCCATGAGCCGCTCGATGCCGGGGTTCGGGCCATCCAGCACGATGTGCGCCTCGACCTTGTACATATCGGCGGCCTTCATCACGCCGATGGAGGAGCCGATCACGTCAAGGTCGGGCATCTGATGGCCCATGATGATGACGCGGTCGCTCTCCTGCATCAAATCGCGCAGCGCATGCGCGATGACGCGGGCGCGGACGCGCGTCCGCTTCTCTACGGCGCCGGTCTTGCCGCCGTAGAAGGAGAGCCGCTGACCGGCCTTCACCGCGGCCTGGTCGCCCCCCCGCCCGAGCGCCATATCCAAGCTCGACTGGGCGAGTTCGCCCAGCTCGCTGAAGCGCTCGGTGCCGAAGGCCAGGCCGATGCTCAGCGTCATCGGCACCTTCAGGTCCGCGGTCATCTCGCGGACCTCGTCCAAAATCACGAACCGGCTCTGCTCCAGTTCGTTTAGCGATCTCTGATTCAGCATCATCAGATAACGCTCGGAGGAGAGCCGCCGCAGATAGATCCGGTGCTGCTTCGCCCACGCCGTGAGCGCCGACGCGACCCGGGCGATCAGCGCGGTGCGCTGCTGGTCGTCCATCCCCTGCGCGGCCTCGTCCAGATTGTCGAGCATCACGATGCCGAGCGCGGCCCGCTCGTTCTCATAGCGTTCGCGCAGCATCGCGAGCTCCGTCATGTCGTGGACATAAATCAACCGCTCGTCATGGTCGATCGTCAATTCGTAATACCGATTGTGGGCCATCACCTCAACCGTGTTCTTCCCCGCCTTGTGTTCCTTCTTGTCCTTCTCTTTCTCCTTGGCTGTCTGCGGCTGGGGCAGCGGCGGAAGCAGTTCCGTCAAAGGCACGCCTACCACGCTTTCCCGTCCGAACATTCCGCCGACAAAACGATTATGCCATTCGACAACCCGATCGTCGCTGTACAGGATAATCCCGAAAGGCAAGCGGCCGACCGCTTCCCCTTCCACCCGCTTGATCCGATACGTCAAATCCGTGACGTACTTGACGAGATCCTTGCGAAAGCGCCGTTCCGCTTGCAGCATCATGTAAGCGAGCACCCCTACCAGACACAAGCTGACCAGCCCGAGAACCCAGTTGTAGTAGGAGATGAATATGACAAGCAGCAGTTGGAGCATGAACATCCACACGGTCTGATAGCCGTGCCAACGCTTTTGCAGTAAACTAGGCATGCCTTCTCACCCTATCGTCTTGGTCTTGTAAGCATCTCACGCAGCGGGAAAGCGATGTCCAGAATCCCGACAATACGCAGCGGCGGAAAGAACACCATCGCCACCACCAGGAGCACCGGAATCGCCGGATTCCACTTTCGATGGTATGCCGCAAAGAAGAAAAGACTCGCGGATTGGATCATGAACAAGAACTGCAAGAGCGGCGTTATATTCAGGAGAATCGTCCCCAAAAAGCCCTGGGCCACGCTTTCGCCGCCAAACATTTGCAGCAGCAATGCCGCGAAATAATACCAAATCAGCGAACGGGGCAACCGCCAGTCGCGAATCAGCGGCAATTTCGGCACGATATGCCCCATGCTCCCCAAGGTCGGGCGAACCACCGCGTGGGCGATCGTCGTAATGATCAGGGCGCATACGACCATCGTGAACGGAATCAACCGTACCGTTAAATTCGACAGCTGCGTGCTCAATTCCGGGGACCAGGCGACCCCCGCGGAGAGCGGGCTGTCCGCCATATTTTGCAGCGGGGCCATCGCCGTATTGATCATATCTTCAATGGACGTCGCCAGGTTGAAGTCAAAGAATACGGTGCTGATGAGCAGCACCAGCAGAAACATCCCCATAATCGTCCCGGCACCCGACAGGATCGTCCGGACCGCCGAGGCCCTTTTCTTATACAAATGTCCCATAACAATGGCGGGAACGATAAAATAAATCGCCTGCAACAGCATGAACGGTCCGAAGATCAAAGTACAGATGAGCCAAACCGGAACGACATGCAGCGCGAACGTTTTGAATGATAAGGTTGTATACAGCAGAACGCCCGGCACAATCAGAAAAAAGGCCGTGACGACGGTAAGCGGAGTAGCCAGTGACAGCAGGAGCAGCAGATACACGACGCTCCAGGCCACGGATGTCCAGCGCAGCTTCAAATAGGTTCACCTCTTACGCATATGTTCTTCCAAAGCAGATATATCCTGATACCAGTCCTCGAGTTGGTGCCCCTCCTGTTTATGTTTTCTCAACTTCTCCAAGATGGCTTCATCCAGGTCCCGATAAGAAACTCCCAGTCTGCGTCCCAATATATAACCGCTGACAATCAGGCTGGCGAGACTGTCCGTTATCCGTGTCGTGCTGCCTTCCCACAATGCTTTGAATAAACGGGATACGTGATCGACTACCTCGGTTTTTAGCCATTCAATCACTTTAGCGCGCTTCGCTACATCCATCTCCCTTTGCATGGCCGACAGCTTCCACCCTCCCCGAAAAAGTTTTATTTATCATTATAGCATAAAGCAAGCCCGGCAAGGGACGCAAACGGACACAGCAAGTTTTAGCAGCAAGCCTCGTTTCCCTGGTTTAGGCCTTCGGTACTGATACGTTGCGCGTCACAAATTTCTCGCAATACTCGATAATTTGGCTCCGGCGGACGATTCCGATAAACCGGCCCATATCGTCCACCACCGGTACGAAGTTCTGCACTTTGGCCAAGTTGATCAAATCTTCCATATCGGCGTTGATCGATACCGGCCGGATATCCATCTTGAGGGGAACGTCCCGTAAATGAAATTTTGAAGCGGTCTCAAAATTGACCTTGCCGTCCGAATTTTTCATAAACCAAAGCAGATCGCCCTCCGTAACGGTGCCGACATACTCCCCATCCCGCCCCAGAATCGGCACGGCCGTATACCGGTGAAACTCCATACGTTCCAGCGTCTGCCGCAGGGTGGAGTCCAACGTAACGCTAACGACATCATTCTTCGGCAGTAAAAAAAACGCGATATTCATTGGGATCGTATCCTCCTCAAAATAATAACCTTTCCTTCGGGTCACCTTAATTTGTACGGATCAGGCCGGCGAATGTTCCAGGAAAGGTTGAGAAATCGGCAGCCGGGAACCGGACTGCCGAATATTCATAAGATGTATGATTGCTATTGCCAATGGATCAGATTATTCGTTCGTTTTCTTATTTCCGCTTTCCGAGTTTTTCCCGCCGGACGTTTTAGTGGAGTCAGCGGCCGCATCCTTGGCCTTCTCCCGCGCATCCGGCATAATCAGCTGTTCCGGCGCCGTTTCGGGGTCGTTCCAGTTCTGGATCATTTCTTTGGCAAACTCGAGATCCTCTTCATTTACCGCATCATAGTATACGCCATTCTTCCGGAAGCCTTCCCCCATGATTGTAAACCCTTGGATGGAAGGAGCGTCGCCCAGCAAAATCTTCTTCGACAGATCAATAATATGGCTCGGCATCATGTCCGTTTTAAAATTGTCGCCCATCAGGTTCAGCAGATCCGGAACTTTGGAAACCTGATCCAGCTTCATTACGCGGTTCGCGATGGCATTCAAGAATACTTGATGTCTTCGGGTCCGGTTAAAATCGCTGTCCTCCCGGTAACGGACGAAATTGAGGGCTTCCTGCCCGTTGTACAACGGCTTGTTGGCTTTAATGGTGAATTTCTCGTGATCCTTTTGCTTGTTGACGATGTCCTTGGTAATCGGCAGTTCGACGCCGCCCAATTCGTCTACGACCTGACGTAGTCCCTCAAAGTTGATGGCCGCATAATAATCGATAGGATTGCCCAGGAAATGTTCCACGGTGTCTTTGGCCATTTTCGCGCCGCCGAACGCGTATGCGTGGTTGATTTTATCTTCTTTATCCCTGCCGACGATCTCCGTATAAGTATCGCGCGGAATCGAAACCAGCAGAACCCGTGATTCTTCCGGACGTACTACGGCATATATCATGGTATCCGACCGGGCCGGCTCATTGCCCCGCTGATCCACACCGAGCAGCAGAGCGCTGAACGGTTCCATCTTCTGTTCCTTCACGACAGGCTTGGGTGTCTCGCCTTCCAACGGAGCGTAAGACCGCTCCAGCTTCTCCTCCACTTGGCCGGACAGGAAAAGGTCAAACGCCATGACCGCCAGCGGCTTCCGGAAAAGATACGCTCCCGCTCCCAAAACGACAACAACGGCTAAGGCAATAAGCCACTTTTGCTTTCTTCCCAGTCTCCTTTTTTCTTTTACCCTTTTATCGCTTCGTTTCATCATATGCCTCCAATAGAATCATTTATTTCCTATATAGTGCAAAATCTTATTTTCGAATTTACTCTACCGTTTCGTACTATACCATATAGACGTTTTTCGGCACAACAATGTTACTGTTTACATCTTTGTATCCATAGGTTTTACAGCCAAAAAGGCCCACCTCCTGAGTCGGAGGCGAGCCTTCATCTGCTTGATCGGCACGTATGAAAGGGGCGGTTGATCTGCCAAATTTAACGATAAGGCGGTTCTTATATTATATAGCAAAATGACACGCCACATAATGTTGGTTCCCCGCATCCCTGTACTCGGGAACCTGCTGTTTGCAAATATCCCGGGCAATGGGGCACCGCGTATGAAACTTGCAGCCGGAGGGCGGATTCGCCGGACTTGGAATATCGCCTTGAAGCACGATGCGCTCTCTCCTGGCGGTAGGATCGGGAACCGGTATGGCCGACATTAACGCCTTCGTATAGGGATGTAACGGATTTCGGAACAATTCTTCTTTATTGGCCAGCTCCACCATAGAACCGAGATACATCACGCCAACCCGGTTACATAAGTGTTCCACCACACTGAGATCGTGCGAGATAAAAAGATAAGTGATCTGCTTTTCTTTTCTTAAATCGCTCAACAAATTGATAATCTGGGCCTGTATGGAAACATCAAGCGCCGACACCGGTTCATCGGCGACAATAAAATCCGGATTCATAATCAACGCGCGGGCAATACCGATGCGCTGCCGTTGTCCGCCGGAAAACTCATGCGGATAGCGATCGTAATGGTAGCTGGACAGCCCGCAAATTTCCATCGTGTCCAACACTTTTCTTTTCACTTCCGCCCGATTGGTCAATCCGTGATCCACCAAGGCTTCGCCGATCGCCTCGCCTACTTTGATCCGCGGATTAAGCGAGCTGAACGGGTCTTGAAAGACGATCTGCAGTTTAGGCCGCAGCCGCCGCATCTCCTCTTTGGACAATTCGTACAGTTCCTTCCCCCGGTAGACTACTCGCCCGCTCGTCTTATCGTTGAGCCGCAGCAGCGTTCGGCCGATCGTGCTCTTGCCGCAGCCCGACTCCCCTACCAGACCGAACGACTCGCCCCGCTCGATATGAAACGAGACGTCGTCCACCGCCTTCACGTAGCCGACCGTGCGGTGAAACACCCCGCCGGTAATCGGAAAATACTTCTTTAACCGTTCCACTTCAATTAATGCGCTCATCGCGCCACCCCCACTTCCTCGTACAGCCAGCAGGCGGTTTTATGTAACTTCTCGCCATGCTCCCGAAACGGCGGCTGCTGCTGTCGGCATATGTCCATGCAAAATTCGCAGCGGTCATGGAAATGGCAATTGTCCTCAAGCTCTATCGGATTGGGCACCTGACCGGGAATGGAGTAGAGCCGTTCCTGAGATTGCCCGAGAACGGGCTTCGCTTGAAGAAGGCCTTTGGTGTACGGATGCTGTGGGTTTTGGAACAGTTCCAGTACCGGCGCCTCTTCAATGATTTTCCCGGCATACATCACGATGACGTAGTCGGCCATCTCCGCGACCACGCCAAGATCATGGGTAATCAACATAATGGCCGTTCCCAGCTTCCGTTTGATTTCCCGCATCAAATCAAGGATCTGCGCCTGAATCGTCACATCCAGTGCCGTTGTAGGTTCGTCGGCTATCAACAGCTTCGGATTGCAGCTTAAGGCGATGGCAATCATAATGCGCTGGCGCATTCCGCCGCTCAGCTCGTGCGGATAGGCCTCATAGATCTGCTCGGCCCGCGGAATCCCGACAAGCTCAATCAATTCGATCGCGCGCTGCCTGGCTTCCTTGCGGCTTAGCAGCAAATGCATCATCAACGGTTCCGTAATCTGATCGCCGATCGTCAGTACCGGGTTCAGTGAAGTCATCGGTTCCTGAAATATGATGGATATATCCTTCCCCCGGATCCGGGACATTTCCCGTTTGCTTAATTTAAGCAAGTCTTTACCCTCATAGAGGATTTCTCCACCGGCGATGACACCATGCGGGCCTTCCACCAATCGCATCAGCGACATAGCGGTCACGCTCTTGCCACAGCCCGATTCTCCTACAACTCCTACCGTTTCCCCCTCGCGGATAGAAAAGCTGATTTTATCGACGGCCTTAACAACGCCTGCCGAAGTGTGAAAATGGGTCTCCAGATTGCGGAATTGCACAAGATCTTTAGCCATAATCGCATCTCCTTCTATGGGTTCCGAACGTTATCTCTTCATTTTGGGATCCAGGGCGTCCCGCAGCCCGTCACCGATGAGATTGATCGCCACGGTCGTAATCAGAATACACATGCCCGGAGGAATCCAAAGCCAAGGGCGCTTCCGGAAGTCAATTAAATTGTTGGCGTCCGCAATCAAATTGCCCCAGGATGGGGTCGGCGGCACAACCCCGAGCCCCAAAAAGCTCATCGACGATTCATACAATATCGCACTCGCCACGCTCAAAGTCGCCGTTACGATAATAATCGGCACCGTATTCGGGAGAAGATGGCGGAAAATTTTTCGGCGGTCCTTCAGTCCCAGCGCCTCGGTGGCCAACATAAATTCTTGTTCCCGCAGCGTCAAAATCTGACCTCTGACAAGCCGCGCTAATGTCGTCCAGCTTAACGCTCCAATGATGAACATTAGGAAATAGATGCGCGAGCCGGGAGATACTTTTAAATCCGACATCACCGCGCCCAAGATGATCAAAATCGGCAGAGTCGGCAGGGACAGGAAGATATCGGCGATTCTCATAATGATCGTGTCGACGCTCTTCCGGTAAAAGCCGGCCAAGGCGCCCAAAGTCCCGCCGATCACCACGGTGATGACGGTGGCGACAATCCCCACCAGAAGCGAAATTCGGCCAGCCAGCATCACGCGGAGCAGAATGTCCCGGCCCAGCTTATCGGTGCCGAACCAATGCTTGGGAGACGGAGGCAAATTCTTATCGACCAGGGAATAGTCATATAAGTTATACGGTGAAAAGAAGGGGCCGAGAAAACAAATCAGGAACATCAACACTAGGATGATCAGCCCGCCCAAGGCCAGCTTGTTTCGGTTAAACCGACGTACCGCCATTCGCCAAGGCGATTCCGATGTCATGGCCGGACCACCCGTATTCTTCTTCATTGTAGCGATTTCTGTGGCCATACCTTCTCCTCCTACTTCAAGCGAATTCGCGGATCAGCCATCCCGTACAGCACATCCGAGAGCAAGTTCCCCAGGAGCGTCAGCACGGATAAGAACATGGTGAATCCCAGCATAAAAGGATAATCCCGCATATGAATCGCATTTAAATAGATATGGCCGATGCCCGGCCAGACAAAAATTTGCTCCGTTATCATGGCACCGGCAAACAAACCGGGGAGCTCGAAGCCAAGCAGCGTGATTGCCGGAATCATGGCATTGCGCAGGGCATGCTTGAAAATAACCGTTCTTTCCTTCAGTCCCTTGGCCCGTGCCGTCCGGATATAATCCTGGCGAATCACCTCGAGCATACTGGTACGAAAATAACGGGTCAGGCTTCCGGTGCTGAGCATCGTAAGCACCAGAATCGGGAGAAAACTGTGATGCAGCACATCCATAATGTGGTCCCATCCCATGGCCTTCGACCCGGCCGTGACCATTCCGCCGACGGGAAACCACCCGAGTATCAGCGCAAATATCCGTATCAATAAAAGTCCGATAAAAAATGACGGCAATGACATGCATATAAAGACGATCAACGTAATAACTTTGTCAAAGAAAGAATACTGAAATTTTGCAGAAAAGACCCCCGTAAACACGGCTATGGTCCAACTGAGAACGAGTGTGGCGAAGGCGATAATAAAGGAGTTCCATACATAATCCTGTACGACCTCCATCACCGGTTTTTTATGCTGGAAGGATTCCCCCATGTTGCCGAGCATCATATTCTTGACCCAGGTAAAATACCTTAGATATTCGGGTTGGTCCAAGCCATAGATGGCTCTCAACTCGTTCGCCCTCTCCTGCGTCATGTTCGGATTGTTCAGCGCCGTTATGTAATCGCCCGGAACCAAGGCGGAAATGGCGTAGATAATAATAGAAATACCGATCAACGTGGGGATCATTTGCAAGAGTCTTCGGACAATATACGTTTTCATACCTTTTCCCCCTGGTAAAAGAGTGCGAGCGTACCCGGAAATCATGATTTCCGGGTACATTCGCTTATTGGCTTACTGCATCTCTACTTGATACAAGCTGTATGCGAAGTATTTATAAGGGGAGAAGTCGAAACCCTCAACGCGTCCGTTCACCGCCAGCATATTCTTTCTTTGATATAGCAGAATGACTGGAACATCCTTGTTCATTTCTTGATACATTTCTTTATAGATTTTTTTGCGTTCTTCGATATCGAGCGTTTTCTTGCCCTTGGCCATCAATTCATCCACTTTGGCGTTGGAATAGCCGATGTCGTTCTGGGCCCCATTCGTAATGTACACCGTGTTGTCCGGATCCGGCGTCAATCCCCATGCGGCGAAGAACATATCGAAATCCCCGGTATTGGCCTTATCCATAATAGCGTTGAAATCCAAAGTTTCCGCCACCACTTCAATGCCCAGTTCCTTATAGTTTTGCGTCATAATCGGCAGCAAAGCGTCTACCACAGGATTATCCGCCGTGGCCGAGAAATTGATTTTGAATTTCTCGCCGTCTTTTTCGCGGATCCCGCTGCTTCCCACTTTCCAACCGGCCTCATCCAGCATCTGTTTGGCCTTTTCCAAATCGAAATCATAGGTTTCGATATTTTCCTTTGTATGCGCCCATGATACCGTCGACTCCGGAATGTTGATGACATCGGCATACGGACCGTAGATCCCGGCTACAATTTCCTTCCGGTTCAAACCGTACACCAGTGCCTGGCGAACCTTGACATCCTGGAACTTCTTCAATTTGTGGTTAAATGCGATATATCCATAACCGTTGTTCGGCAGTAGGTTGATATCAACAAAGCCCATTTCTTTCAAGGCCTCGACATTGTCCTCCGATACGCTGATCCCTTCATCCATATCGGTTTCGCCCTGCTGCAGCATCGGCAGGTTCGTCGTTTCCGTCGTCGTCTTGAAGATAACGTTTTTGACCTTGGGCGCTCCGCGGAAATAGTTCTCGTTGGCTTCAAAAACGACCTCCTGACCCGGGCTGTACTTGGTCAATTTATATTGTCCGCTTCCAAGCGGCTTGGAGTTCAGTGCTTTTACCCCGTCGAGATTGCCCTGCTTATAGCTCGGTCCGTAATAGTGTTCCGGCAAGATGAAAATGTTCCCAAGCTCTACCGGCGTCAGGGCGGAGAATTCCGTGATGGACACTTCCACTGTATGATCGTCGATAATTTTTACGCCCGAAATTTCTTTGGCTTTACCTTCGTGATACTCCTTGGCACCGACGATGTTGTAGCTCATTGGATCCGATTGACCATCATAACTCGCGTCAAGCAGCGTTTTGAGGGTGAAATAGTAGTCTTTTACGGTCATCGGCTTGCCATCGGTAAACGTTACACCAGGCTTCAAATGATACGTATATTTAAGGCCGTCTTCCGATACGTCGACTTTTTCCGCCAGACTGTTCGTATAGGTACCGTCGGCAGCTACTTCGATAAAGGAGTCAAAAAGCACATAGCAGACGTAAGCGTCATAAGTGGTTTCTCTAAACAGCGGGTTGAACACCCCTTTAGGGTCGGTCATCCCCACAATCAAGGTATCCTTACGATTGACTGCCGCCGGCGGATTTAACGACATATCGACCGCTTCGATTACGCCTTCCGGAGCCGCCTCCGCAGGAGGAGTCGCATTCTCGCCTTTGCTCTCCGTTTTGTTCCCCTCCTCGTTGCCCGGCGTCGTCGTTGCGGTGTTGCCTCCTCCGCCGCCGCTGCAAGCTCCGAGCACGAGTGAAAATACCAGCAATAGAACCAATAACCCCCACGATTTCTTTCTCATACGTTTACTCCTCCTCATGAATAATTTCATCTATAGTTTGTGAAAATTATTACTGATAGAATTTTAGCTGGTAAACGATTTTCCGATACGGGTGTAATCAGCATGGAGTGAGGACTCTATTACCGGTTTATCCATATGTACTATGAAGTGATCCTCATTATGATTCATTAAAGAAGCGAAGCGGTTTGATTTGATTTATATCAAGATATGACATAATTGGCGTGGTATAAACCTGCGGTTAATTAATATGCAAGCCGATGCATTAGAAGAAAGAGGAAAAACTGTATTTGAATTATTGATCATAATACATGTGAATATATCTAACGTCAAGCATTTTTTTAGCCAAATTTTACAGAGTCAAAAGATGGATTTAATATTTTAAGGCGCTATACAGCACAGAAATGTAACTATTTATCACCTACTATGTTATAAATTTTCGACATATGATAGTATAATCTAACATGATTCTACTTAATTCGCCTCGGATCAACTTGGAATGATGTCGATTTTTAAGTTTTTTTGTTTCCAGTTTTCAATAAAGGAACGCAAAAAAACAGCCGATCCCCGAAGGAACCGGCTGTTCTTGGCGTCTGGTTCGATTACTCCGTTGTGTACGGAAGCAATGCGATTTGACGGGAGCGTTTGATCGCTACTGTCAGCAGACGTTGGTATTTTGCGCTCGTACCCGTTACACGGCGAGGCAAAATTTTACCGCGCTCACTGATGAATTTCTTCAGCAGCTCGGTATCTTTATAGTCAATGTGAGTAATTTTGTTCACAGTGAAGTAGCACACTTTACGACGTTTGTTACGGCCGCCGCGGCGAGCCGGTCTCTTGTCGTCTCCGCCTTCTCTTTGCTTGAAGCTCATGCTTTTCAGTCCTTTCCGTAATTAAAATGGCAAATCGTCATCCGAAATATCGATCGGTTTCCCGTCATCGGAGAAAGGATCCTTCTGATTGTCCCGCGAGAAGTTGTTGCTGCGTCCGGCATTGCCGCCACCGCCTCCAAATGGAGACTCCTCACGCTGTCCTCCGCCGCCCGATCCGCCCTCGCGGTTCGACTCCAAGAAACGGACATTATCGGCAATGACTTCGGTGACGTAAACACGTTTACCTTCGTTATTCTCGTAATTCCGTACTTGGATGCGTCCTTCCACAGCCGTCAACCGTCCTTTGCGCAAGTAATTGGCACAGGTTTCGGCAAGCTGTCTCCAGGTTACGACTGGAATGAAATCGGCCTCGCGCTCTCCGCCTTGCGATGTAAAAGGTCTGTCCACGGCAATCGTGAACTGGGTGACCGCCACACCCGATGGCGTATAGCGCAGCTCCGGATCCCGGGTAAGACGTCCGATCAGAATGACACGGTTCAACAATCCAATCCCCTCCTTCGGGCTTGTTCAATACGAAACTTGCAATTAGGCAACGTCTTTAGTAATGAGATAACGGATAACCTCGTCGGAAATCTTCAGAATCCGCTCAAGCTCAGCAACTACCTCTGGAGTAGCTGTGAAATTTACGAGCACGTAAATTCCGTCACGGATCTTGTTAATCTCATACGCAAGCCGGCGTTTGCCCATTACATCATGCTTCGTAATTTCTCCGCCGTTTTGGATGATGCCTTGGAATTTTTCGACTGTAGCTTGAACAGCTTCTTGTTCAACGTCAGGACGAATAATGTACATCACTTCATATTTGCGCATCTGGTTCACCTCCTTGTGGACTATGGCCCCCAACCTGTTAAATTTGGGAGCAAGGAACGAGTCTAAACTCGCACCATAGTAGTATATCAAATCGAAACCCGCTCTGCAAGAACCTAAATAATACTGCTATATGCCTCAATGTTCTACTTCGCTTTGACTCCAATTCCTTGTTGGCCGTATTCGTTACCATTTCCCCACACCCACAATTTACCGCCGCTGATCCAATACATGTTCCGACTCGTATTTTCTATGTAGCTTACGTTTTTATTTAAGTCACCAAGACGTGGATACGTATTATACGTCAACATTTCGTGATTCTCGGTCAGCAGCAACACGCCGTTTACGTTCAAGGAAACCGCTGTGTAATTCAGCTTCTTGCCAGCCGCGCTCCAGCCCGTTTGCTTGTTGTATCTAAGCGCCATATTCGTGATATTAGTCGGTTTTCCCAGTTTGGAAGGAACCTTCTGTCCAAGCTGCCTCGCCGAGTTGTCCCCATACCCCCACAAGTCGCCCTTGCTGTCTATCGCAATGATATATTCATCATTCGTATTCGCCGCGTCGAACTTTTGAATGTCTTTGAACCCGGCGATTTGTTCCGCTTGGGTCGTCTGCCCTTCCACGATTGAATTGTTCCAGCTCCATAGAGTTCCATCCTTCTTCAGCGCATACCCTTTCATATTGCTCATGGATACCGAAACCGCATCCTTGATCACGATCTGTCTAAAATGATTGCGGACGAATTCGCGAGCCTCATCATTGGCCCAGCCAACCCCTCCCAACTGATACACGTTCCCCGATTTAGTCAGGAGTGCGACTCCGCGATTAAACGCGTTCATATCGACGATCGGCTCGCTGATCAAAGTGATTTTGGTCGGTTTGCCGGTAATGGTTTTGACGCCCAAATGATTCAAGTCGCCCCAACCGTATAACTCTCCGTCCGTTGTAATATATAGGGAAAACTTCTCCCCCGCCTCGATTTTCTTAATCGTTTTGTCGGTTGTAATCAGCGTCGGCGGCAGCACCGGCATTTCGCTCTCGTTGATTTCCCGACTCGTATTTTTTCCCCATCCGTAAAGCCTGCCATCCTTTCCAAGCGCCAAAGTATGGGATTCGCTTGCGGCAACGGATATCGGTGAATCTACGGCTTTTAACTGGATTGGTTCTTTGGCGATGGGAGCTTGTGCTCCGACGCCATATTGTTCAAACTTCACCGGTTTCGGTTCCTGGTAGCCCTCGCGATACTTTTCGTAGGGACTTGGCGATTCATAACGATCCCGGAAATCCGGCAAGGTAGTAGCCGCCTGGGCGCCTCCCGGCACGCTCACGTAAACGCCCACGCCATAGTTGTATTTGGAGTGCCTGGATGGCTTGAACACCTCTTCATTAAAGGGAGGCGTCTTCAATTGATAATACCCTTCCTTATTTACCTGAACCGTAGAGGAGAAAAAAGGTTGTTCATCCTCGTCCTTTAATTCGACTTTCACAGACGAAGCTTCAGCCAATCCTTCAACCAAGACGCTGTTATCTTCATTTCGCTGCGTGAAAATTTCAATTTTTTCTCCAATAGCCTGAACCGGCTGAACCGATATAGGCATAAATGGAAAAATGAGTGCCATGACAACCAGTATGGTTAATCCTCTTAAACGACTTCCCACGTTCCTTCACCCTCTCCTCTTCGATTATGTCTGTAAATAATTATCGGTCCGAATCGGTACATGATTAAGTCGGCGTTACAAACAATATGCTTGATTCCCCTAATTGGGACGGAAAGGAGGAGCAGAAAAATGGGCGAACGTACGGAATTTGAACCGGGCGACAAGGCGCCGAATCCCGGGGTTTATGTGGAGGTCGGCGAGGCGCGCAGCTTCCATACCCAAATCAATGACCCGAAGCGGATCACCATGGAGCGCGGCGAGACGTTCCCGGACACGACAAACAAAAACCGCAAATGGAAAAAAGCCGAGAAGGCCCGTGTTCACTGACTTTTGGCCGCAGCCGCACTTTTTAAAAAATTGATGTATAGAACCCGGCTCACTGCACATAATACACTCAGACGGTGATGCAAAGAGAGGTGTGGTTCCGTTGGAGGTATCCGCGAGCAACATTTTTCAGGAGTCTTATTCACATCATTGTAGAAGCCTAGATCCCGGGTTAGTGAAGACCCCTCTTCTTTAGTCCGGGCTGCATACGCGCAGGATCGACCGTTTCTTGGGTTGTGAGAGAAGAATTCCATTAAGCACACCGTCAACCAGAAAAGGGACCCGAAAGGGTCCCTTCTGCCGTTCAATTTATGCAGGATCACGACTTAAATGCTCATGAATTAATCGCCAATCCCCGTCGTTTTCTTTAACAAAGATATTGGTGGCTCTTCCGCTTCCTTTCACATACTCCCCGTTGTAGTACCCTTCATACTGATATGTATAAATACAAGTGGCCACCTTCTCGTCGGCGGCTAACCATTGAATCTCCGAAGCATTATATACTTCATCCTTAATCAGGTTCCAGCTATTTTCAAAATACGCCCTAATCTCCTCCATGGTCCGGCAGGTCTTGTCACTAAACCAATAAACCGCTTCCGGATGTAAAAGGGGTTGGACGTTGTCAAAGTGATGCGTGTTAGTCATTTCAATATACCGCTTCAATGCCTCTTTATAATCCATCTGTAGAGCTCCTTTCCGCCCCAGGCGAACCTAGAGTCCTAAGAATAAAGAAAAACCTTCTACATATGTAGAAGGATCGAGTTCACTATTGTAAAAATAATGGCGGAGAGGGTGGGATTCGAACCCACGCACGCCTTGCGACGCCTAGTTGATTTCGAGTCAACCCCCTTGGGCCTCTTGGGTACCTCTCCACAGCAAGCAAGATTGATTGTAACATGAATTTCAATGAATTGCAACTATTTTTCCTTGCTTGCGTGATTTTTTTCTAGGTCGTTATTTGAATTTACTCATTAAATCTCTTGCGCCCCTCCGGAACCCCCCTCTTCACTTGCAGCAGCCGACCGTAGAACTTTACGCATGTTCTTTTCGAATTTGGCCCGAGGGATAAGCACACTATGTTTGCATCCGACACACTTGATCCGTATATCCATCCCCATCCGGATGATTTCCATTTCATTGCTCCCGCAGGGATGATTTTTTTTCATAAGGACGATATCGCCTAGCTGAAAGGTCTTTCTCTCCATCCTCGCTCTCCTCCCGTCTTTTTAACTTCCTTCATTCTTCCCGTTTTGCCTTCAAAACTTAACCCGGCTGCTGTTCCTGCCCTTGCCCTGATTCCTGTGCCAGCCTTAAGGTCTCTTCTTCTTCCAGAGCCTCTTTGGCATACCGTTGAATTTTACGCTCCATATCCGCCCGAATCCCGGGTGGACATTCCACCGCGATCCGAATCACGTATTCGTTGGCCGTGAGCGACTGTACTCCCATTACGTTGGGGATTTGGGCTAGCTCCGGCGTCTCCTCGGACAGCTGCAGCATGGACTTCTTAAGCAGTTCCAAGGTGTCTTCCAGCTTGCGCGCGTTGCTGAATGGAAGATCCACCACCGCCAAGGCTGTGCCGATTGAAAAGTTTGTCACATTGGTGATCATTCCGTTCGGTATGATATGCACCTCTCCGGTCCAGCTGACAAGCCGGGTAGAACGCAGACCGATCACCTCGACCGTTCCTTTCAAAGTACCCGTTTGAATCACATCCCCTACGGCAAATTGATCCTCCAGAATAATGAAAAAACCGGTAATTACATCCTTAACCAGGCTTTGTGCGCCAAAACCGATCGCCAGACCTACGACACCAGCCCCGGCCACCAGCGGGGCCAATTGAATCCCAATTTCCCCCAAAATTAGCATAATCATAATGAAATTACTCGTGATCCAAGTGACATTTTTCAGGAGTTCCCCCACCGTCACGAACCTGCGGGGATTTACATTCAGCCGGCCTTTCTCCCGCCGCTCCAGAGATCGGTCAATAACCCGATAAATAATCTTGATGAAGATTCGGATTAATAGGAAGATCAACACGATCCTCAAACCGGCAAATAGGACCTTCTCCCACATGTTCATGTTCGTCAGCCAGTTCCATAACCGTTCGTTCCAGGCTGCCGCCGACTGCGTAATATCCTCCACCCCTGCTTTGAGCGTCCATCCTCTCATGTTGTTCCCTCCTCCAAGTCAATCATGTTGTACTCCGCGTTTACCCGTGAAAAGATCCCGCGAATCTCTACCGCCTCGCGGCGAACGATCTCTTTAACCCGCTCCAAGGACTCCGGCGGAAATTGAATGGATAGCGCACACCCTGCGGTAATCTCCTTGGGCGTAGGGCATAAATCGATCTCGATCTCCGCGTATTCCAATAGCATCTCCGCCCGCAGGGCTTGCTGCGTGGAATCGAAGGACATGATAAACCAACTGTCCACGAATCTCCCTCCTTCTCTTATTTCCTTACCGGAAATTCCGCTTTATTTCACTTATGACTTTAGTTGGAGTATAGAACTTCACAAATTTCCATATACTATCTACTAATATCCGAAAGCGCAGCCAATGCTTTGTATTGCTATCCCAGGTGGAGGAAAGGAAGATTCCATGTCGCAAATTCAGCCTAATGTACCGGGCCCGGGGCAAGATATTCCCTACTTGAAAATCCCCCATACCGATCCCGGCATTCATTCCGCTATCATTCATCGTTTGCTCTTGCACTTTGCCAAAATTTCGCCAGGCCAAGATCTGGTCATCGTATGTATCGGCACGGATCGTTCCACCGGCGATTGTCTCGGCCCGCTTGTCGGAACGGCGCTTTCCAAGCTGAATCACCGGCACCACTTTCATCTCTACGGAACATTGGATGAACCCGTCCATGCCATGAATTTGAAAGATACTTTGGAAACGATCAATCAAACGTTCATAGATCCTTTCATTATAGGGATCGATGCCTGCCTCGGTCAAACTTCCAGCGTGGGCTCGATTCAAGTGGTTCAGGGGCCTTTGCGCCCGGGAGCCGGCGTAAATAAAGAATTGCCGCCGGTCGGCGATATCCATGTTACGGGGATCGTCAATGTCGGCGGCTTTATGGAATATTTTGTATTACAAAACACACGTCTCAGTTTGGTCATGCGCTTGTCGGAAATCATTTCCAGCAGCGTATCGACCGCCATTAAAGAATGGAACCGGGGCTTTATTCCCCTTGCCCGGCGAGAGCAATAGCTTCGATTTCCTCCGGAGATAACGCATGCTGGGATTGGCCTTCCGTTAGCGGCTTGGCATACACATAAGAACCCTCCCGGCTGTAAAGTCCGGTAATGACGATCCCGTTTTTAAAGTCGTCCACAAAAGCCACGGAAAAGCTGAGTTCATTTCCGCGCTCTCCAAACGCATTATAGCGCTTGATTCCGATCTTGGCCTTTTGTTTGGGGAGCAAAGCGTTGATGTTCTTCAGTTGCTGTTGTTGTTCCGCTTGTATATCTTCGATGATGCCCTGTTGATTTTTCAGATCGATCAACAAACTCTCAAGATCCTCAATTCCCGTTCCTTGCATCATTTGCTCATAATTCCGCCGCATTTTGCGCAGCTTGGCCCCTTGTATGAAATTCCATATCAGCAGCCAGAGTAAAATGACGGCAACCCCGGTGACAATCCATGCCAGCTGATCCGAGAAAAGTTTACTCCACTCCTGCATGTTCTTCTCCCCTATATTTAAGTATCACTTGCGATAGCCTGTACCGCTAAAATCAATTGTTCAACTTCCTCCGTCGTCGTGGTGTATCCGAAGCTTGCCCGTACCGCTCCCCCTTGCGTTGTCCCCGCCGTCATATGTCCCAAAGGTGTACAATGGTAACCCGCCCTTACGGCGATGCCATATTTCCGGTCCAGGAGGAAGGCAACCTCCGAGGCATCCCGCCCTTCCAAGGTAAACGCAACAATTCCGGTTCTCGGCAAGCCTAGCCCGGGCCCCAAAACAGAAACGCCCTTGATCGTCAGCAGAGCGGGTATGAGCTTCTGAGTCAGCTGCCATTCATGCTCATAGATAGCTGCAACACTATACTCCAAAACATAGTCCACACCTGCACCTAATCCGGCGATTCCTACGGCATTTTGAGTTCCCGCTTCATAGCGATCCGGACGAACCGTCGGCATCTCCAAAGCTTCCGATTGGCTCCCCGTCCCCCCATGCATAAGGGGCTCCAAATCGACATCCGGATGGATGTATAATCCCCCGGTCCCTTGCGGTCCCAACAACCCCTTATGTCCGGGAAAAGCCATCAGGTCGATCCCCATCGTTTGCACGTCGATCGGGTATCCCCCCGCAGTTTGCGCTGCATCCACCACGAATAGGGCACCGTGTTTATGGGCGAGTTCCCCCATTTCCCGAATAGGAAGAATGCACCCCAGCAAATTTGAACTATGCGCACATACGACCAGCTTTGTATTCGGACGAAATGCTTTAGCCATTTGTTCCAGATCGAGATTCCCATCCGGGTTGACGGTGATATAATCAACCGATATATTCCGGGTTCGTTTCAGATACTCCAACGGCCTTCGGACGGAGTTATGCTCCACCATGGTGGCAATCGCATGATCACCTGACCTTAGGGACCCTTTGAGCGCCAAGTTTAATGCTTCCGTAGTATTGGAGGTGAAAATAAGATCGTTCGGGTTATCAATATGAAACAGCTCGGCCAACTTCGCTCGAGTTTGAAACAGGGTTCGCCCGGCCTGTAACGCCATCCCATAATTTCCCCGCCCCGAGTTTGCCGATGGTCCATTTAGTATTTCCAACATAGCTTTCCCTACACTAGCGGGTTTGGGCCATGATGTGGCGGCATGATCCAAGTATATCAGGGGCTGCTGCTTCACATCGTCCCTCCTCTCCTACCGATCCTTCGAGAACACGCTAAGAATGCAATGACATACCCAACTTCCTAATTATAAGGCGGTCTATGCCCTTTAGGGAAGCTGAGTATGTCATTCGTTTAATTCAGCATATCGAGCAGTCGTTGCAAGTCTTCTTTGCTGTAGAAATTAATTTCAATTTTCCCTTTTTCCTTGTTCGACGATTTGATTTTTACAGTCGTCTTATAACGGCTGCGCAAGCTTTCTTCCACTTCATCAATGTAAGGATCCCGCTTCTTGCTTACCGTTTTTTGCTTTTCCTGCTTATTCCGATCCAGCTGTTGAACCGCATCCTCCAGTTCACGTACACTCCACTCATGGTCAATACATTGCTTGGCTAACTGTTTAATCTTACCAGGATCTTTCAATCCCACCAATGCACGAGCATGCCCCATAGATAATGTTCCACGTGAAACATATTCCTTTACTTCATCCGGTAATGACAATAACCGTAAGAAGTTCGCAATATGAGAGCGCGACTTACCTACCTTTAAGGAAAGTTCTTCCTGGGTTAATTGAAATTGATCCATTAAGCCTTGGTAAGCAACAGCAACCTCCATCGCGTTCAGGTTCTCCCGCTGTAAGTTTTCGATTAAAGCAATCTCCATGACTTGCTGGTCGGAAAAAGTGCGCACAACAGCCGGAATTGTAGTATTTCCGCAAAATTGTGAAGCACGGAAGCGCCGTTCCCCGGCAATAATCTCATAACCTTTAAGTACGCTTCGCACAATAATCGGCTGGATGACGCCGTGTTGACGAATCGATTCGGCTAATTCCCGGATCGCCTCTTCATCGAATGATTTTCTCGGCTGGTAGGGATTGGCGCGTAACTGATTCAACGGAATTTCAATAACCTTATCATCTTCCTGTACCGATAGTGACGGAATTAATGCATCGAGTCCCTTCCCCAAGCGTTTACTCATAGGAAACCACTTCCTTTGCCAACTCTAAATACACCTCGGCGCCTTTCGACTTGGGATCATAGGTAATAATGGACTGACCATGGGAAGGCGCTTCACTTAACCGAACATTTCTTGGAATGACCGTTTTATAAACCTTTTGCTGGAAGTATTTTTTCACTTCCTCAATGACCTGGATTCCCAAATTGGTTCGGGCATCGAACATGGTCAACAGAACCCCTTCAATTTGCAAAGAAGTATTCAAATGTTTTTGAACAAGTCGTACCGTATTCAATAACTGGCTTAGTCCTTCCAACGCGTAATACTCACATTGAATCGGGATTAACACCGAATCCGCCGCGGTCAATGAATTAATGGTAAGAATCCCCAGCGATGGCGGGCAATCGATTAAAATATAATCGTAAAGATGTTTGACCTGCTGAAGCGACTTCTTTAATCGAACTTCACGCGAAATTGTCGGAACCAGCTCTATTTCAGCCCCCGCCAACTGAATGGTAGCCGGAATAATATGCAACCCCTCAATTTCAGTAGGCAAAGTAGCCTCTTGCGGGTTGACTTCATTAATCAACACATCATAAATGCAATTGGCTACATCCGCTTTATTTACTCCAACTCCACTGGTGGTATTCCCTTGCGGGTCTATATCGATGAGGAGCACTTTTTTACCGATCGATGCGAGTCCCGCTCCCAAATTAACAGAGGTCGTCGTTTTGCCGACGCCTCCTTTTTGGTTAGCTATGGCAATTATTTTAGACAATCCATTTCACCTCAATATAATAGAAGAATCTCTTTGTAGAATAATGTGTGCGTTAACTAAGTTGTTGCTACAAAAAGACCACAGCGCTCCTGGCGAGTACCCTTTCCGATTGAACAAGAAAGCTCCATCCATTTCCCAAAAAGAAACTGACCTCAGACCTTTCGGTTCCGGTCAGTAGCATGTCTGCTATCTCTTTGGAATTTGAATGACAATTTCATAATGATCTTCATGGTCCTTTTCGGCCGTTTTGATGGCCAGACCCGAGCCGGACACCATATCAATCGATTGACGAATCGTATTCAAGGCCAGTCTGACATCCTTGGTAAAAGAAATGCGTCTGGAGGCCTTCTTATTCTTAGCCGCTTCCTTATAGAAAGCAATTCGAGCTTCCGTTTGTTTTACATTTAATTCCTTGGAGATCACTTCTTCCAGTACTTTCATCTGCAGCTCTTCGGAATCCAAGGAAAGCAAAGCTCTGGCGTGCCGCTCCGTTATTTTCCGTTCCATTAATGCGACTTTAACGCCCTCGGGAAGTTGCAGCAATCGTATTTTGTTCGCAATGGTGGATTGGCTCTTCCCTAACCTTTGTGCCAAACTTTCTTGCGTGAGTTGATGCAAGTCGATGAGATTTTGGTAGGCAAGCGCCTCTTCTATAGCCGTTAAGCCTTCACGCTGCAAATTTTCAATCAAAGCGATCGAAGCCGCCTGGGAGTCGTTGAAATCCCGCAAAATAGCCGGGATGGTTTCTAATCCCAATTTTTTAACTGCCCGCCAACGTCTTTCACCGGCGATAATCTCGTACTTGTCATTTCGATATCGTACAACAATCGGCTGAATCACCCCATGTGTCCGAATCGTCTGACACAACTCATCGATCTTCTCATCATCAAAAATAGTCCGGGGCTGGTACGGGCTTCCGACAATGTTCCCCACCGGAATTTGCTTAACTTCATCACCGTTCGTTCGTTCGGTTAAACCAAACAATTTAGAAAATTGTTCTTTCATTCCGCAGATTACCACCTAATTTCATAGTGACATAAGGCACACCTTAGCAGCACATTTTTTAAATGAAAATGCGTTGTGCTGCCTATACTAGTGAGAATCCTTATGTATAAAACCCTCCTCTGAAGTTCGAACCCCAGCAGCAGGGAATATAAGGATAACCCATCATTGAAGCAAAATGCCCCGACAATGATTCGTGATACATCTATTCTACCACTTTTTTCTCTATAATCCTATTCTCTTATTTAATGATTTTTTAGGAGAAGTCACGTAAAAAAAAGCCCCTAACAAATTGTTCCACGTGAAACAAAGAGTTAGGAGCATGCTTGCTTATCTTGTTATACAATAGGCTGCTTTAATGGAGTTCCCGCTTTCCTCGGGTATTTCTTTGGCGTGGGAGCCGTTTTGCCGACAATAATGATGTGCCGGTCGGAATTCTCCATCGGCAGTTCAAAGTGATGGCTTGATTCAAGCTTCCCTTTAAGTTCGCTTAAACTGCGTTTTGCCTCTCGAACTTCTTCCTCCGGGTCGCTTCCCTTCATTGCTGCGAATTTACCACCGGTCTTCACAAAAGGCAGGCAAAACTCATTAAGCACCGCCATTCGAGCGACCGCCCGCGCGGTAACCAAATCAAAAGAGTCCCTGAGCCCTTCCTTTCGCCCCAAATCTTCCGCACGCCCGTGAAGGAGTTCCACTTGGGATAAACCCAGCTTATCCACTACGTTCTGCAAAAAATGAATTCGCTTATTCAAGGAATCAATAATCGTCAGCTTTAGGTGCGGAAAGCAAATTTTTAAAGGAATACCCGGAAAGCCTGCACCGGAACCAATGTCAGCCAAAGTTTGCACCTCATCCATCGGGATATAAAAAGAAAGTGTGATGGAATCATAAAAATGCTTGATATAAACTTGATCCCGCTCCGTAATCCCGGTAAGGTTCATTTTTTCATTCCACGAAACCAGCTCTTGAAAATAGGTCTCGAATTGATCCATCTGCTTGGGGGAAAGATCGATCTTATGCTCCAACAGAAGGGAGTGAAAACCGGTTTGTATCGTATCCAATAGATCAACCTCCTGCAGCCGTTACCCGATTATAATGCTCCAGATAAACGAGGAGTATCGAGATATCGGCTGGTGTAACGCCAGAGATTCGGGAAGCTTGGCCGATCGAGATCGGACGGATTTTCGCCAGCTTTTGCCGGGCCTCCATCGCGAGCCCATGAATATCTTCATAATTAATATTCTCAGGTATCTTCTTCTTCTCCATCTTTTGGAGTCTTTCCACATGAAGCAATTGTTTTTCAATATAACCCGCGTACTTAATCTGTATCTCTACCTGCTCCTTCATTTCCTCGTCCAATTCCACCTCGGACGGGAATAAGTTACCCACATGTGCATAAGTAACTTCAGGCCGGCGAAGAATTGTCAACAAGTTGCTTCCATCCTGGATCGGTGCCGAGCCGATGGATTCAAGCAGCGGATTAATCTCCGAAGGACGAACTTTCGTCTCCCGCAACCGTTCGATTTCTTTCTCAACTTTTTCCTTTTTATCAATAAACTGGTTGTATCTCTCCTGCGTAATCAACCCGATTTCATATCCGATCGGAGTTAAACGCAGGTCTGCGTTATCATGACGCAAAAGCAGGCGATACTCCGCCCGTGAAGTCAACAGCCGGTAGGGCTCGTTTGTCCCTTTCGTAACCAGATCGTCAATCAGGACGCCGATATAGCCTTGAGAACGGTCAAGGATCACCGGCTCTTTGCCTTGAACCTTACGGGCCGCGTTAATCCCCGCCATAATGCCTTGGCCGGCGGCTTCCTCATATCCGGAAGTTCCATTGATTTGCCCTGCCGTAAACAACCCCGGCACACGCTTCGTCTCCAGCGACGGCCAGAGCTGCGTAGGAACCACGGCGTCATATTCGATGGCATACCCCGTCCGCATCATCTCCACATTTTGCAGGCCAGGTATGGACCGAAGCATTTGCAATTGAACATCTTCCGGCATACTCGTCGAAAATCCTTGAACGTAATACTCCGACGTGTTTTTCCCTTCCGGCTCCAGGAAAATTTGGTGTTTCGGCTTATCCGCAAACCGGACGATTTTGTCCTCGATGGAAGGACAGTACCGCGGCCCCGTCCCTTCAATCACCCCGGAGAACATGGGTGCCCGATGCAAATTCGCATTGATGATATCATGCGTCTCGGAAGACGTGTACGTCAACCAGCAAGGCAATTGCTCGTTATCCGAGCTTTTCGTTTCATAGGAGAAAAACTTCGGCTTTTCATCTCCCGGCTGAATCTCCGTTTGCGAAAAATCGATGCTGTCCTTGTGAACCCGCGGCGGCGTGCCTGTTTTGAACCGCACCAATTCAAAGCCCAGCTCCTTCAAGTTTTGCGACAATCTCACCGAAGGCTGCTGGTTGTTCGGTCCGCTTTCGTACATAAGCTCGCCCATGATGATTTTGCCGCGTAAATACGTTCCGGTGGTCAGCACCACGGCCTTAGCCCGGTATTCCGCGCCTGTCTTGGTGATCACACCGACACATTGACCGTCCTCGACGATCAGCTCCTCCACCATACCTTGACGCATCGTCAAGTTCGGCTCCCGCTCCATCGTTTCCTTCATCGTTTGCTGGTACAAAAACTTGTCCGCCTGCGCCCGCAGGGCATGAACGGCCGGTCCTTTCCCCGTATTCAGCATCCGCATTTGGATAAAAGTCTTGTCGATATTGCGGCCCATTTCCCCGCCGAGCGCATCCACTTCGCGTACCACATGGCCTTTCGCCGGACCGCCGATCGAAGGATTACACGGCATAAACGCCACCATATCCAGGTTGATCGTGATCATCAGCGTGCTGCAGCCCATCCGGGCCGCCGCCAAAGCGGATTCACAGCCGGCATGACCCGCCCCTACGACGATAACGTCATAACTTCCGGCAACATAACCCATCTTTTAAACCTCCTAAAACGTAAGTGTGAACCTTGATGAACTTGTATGACTCACTTCGTGTTCTCCACACGTATATTTTAAATTTAAATTAATCCATCAATCTCCATCATCATACCATGATCCGCCGGATTGCATACGCTGGAATCATTATTTTCCCAGACAGAATTGTGAAAAAATTTGATCGATCAGCGCATCCGGCGCGGAATCCCCGATCACTTCCCCAAGCTGTTCCCAAGCCAAACGCACATCGATTTGCAAAATATCGATCGGAACTCCGCTGTCTGCCGCCTCATAAGCGTCGGCCAGCGACTGCTTGGCTTTCTTCAACAGCGCGATATGCCGGACATTGCTGACATAAGTCAAATCGCCGGACTCCAGTTTGCCTCCAAAAAACAGTTCCGAGATCGCATCTTCCAAATGATCCAATCCCTCCTGGGTTTTGGCGGACAATTCGACCACAGCATTTTCCGGGAAATAATGAGCGATTTGAGCGCGATCCAACTGCTGAGGAAGATCGATTTTATTTAACAGCACAAGCGTCGGTCTGTTTTTCAATTGCTCCATCAGTTTCAATTCATCCTCATGCAGCGATTCGGCACTGTTGAGGACCAGCAAAATCAAATCCGCTTCCACTACGGCCGCCTTGGACCGTTCCACGCCAATCTGCTCCACCACGTCCATCGTTTCCCGGATTCCCGCCGTATCGAGCAGCTTCAAAGGGATATTGTTAATCGTGACATACTCCTCGATCACGTCGCGCGTCGTTCCCGGAATATCCGTGACGATCGCTTTATTTTCACGGGCCAGCGCATTCATCAAGGAAGACTTCCCTACATTCGGGCGTCCTACAATGGCTGTAGTAATCCCTTCCCGGAGGATCTTGCCCTGGTTTGCGGTTTTCAGGAGCCCGTCGATTTGCGATGTTACTTCCGTACATTTGTCTTTGATGAACTCCATGGTCATCGATTCCACATCATGCTCGGGATAATCGATGTTCACTTCGATATGCGCCAACGTCTCCACCAAACTATGCCGCATGGCGTTGATTCTGCGCGACAAGTCGCCTTCCACCTGCTTCAAGGCCACGGAAAAAGCCCGGTCGGATTTCGACCGGATCAAATCAATAACCGCCTCCGCCTGCGACAAATCGATTCGTCCATTCAAAAAAGCGCGCTTCGTAAACTCCCCCGGCTCCGCCAGGCGAATTCCCCGCTGCAACAGCAGCAGATCCATCACGCGCTTTACCGATATGATGCCCCCGTGCGTGCTGATTTCCACCACATCTTCGGTCGTAAAAGAACGCGGCGCCCGAAACAAAGAAACGAGCACCTCTTCCAGTTTCTCGCCTGTCTCGGGGTCCACGATGAAACCGTAATGCACGGTGTGGCTCTCCGCCTCCGATAATGCCGTTTTGGAGCGGAACAACCGCCCCACTTCGCCGATCGCTTCCGGGCCGCTGACCCGGATCACGGCGATTCCGCTCTCGCCGACCGCAGTCGAGATCGCGGCTATTGTATCGCTTAGCATGATATATCACCTCGATTATTGATAGTTAGTGCTGTATGGGTGAATCCTTGGCGCTGCGCAAGTCGCCAAAACCTAATTCGTGAATCCTGGGCGCTCCGCAGTCCGAATGATCTTCCGATCGCTGTTGCCCTTGGATTGCTTCATCTTCCTCAACCTTAAGCAGCGGCAATCCAACGGCAAAGGCGAGCGCTAGCGCTTCTCCAGATTCATTCGGCCCTGCTCCGCTGGTGATTCACCGTGCTTGCCAAACCTAAAATCGTGAATCCTTGGCGCTGCGCAGCCCGAATGATCTTCCGATCGCTGTTGCCCTTGGATTGCTTCATTCACCTCAACCTTAAGCGGTGGCAATCCAACGGCAAAGGCGAACGCTAACGCTTCTCCAGATTCATTCGGCCCCGCTCCGCTGGTGATTCACCGTGCCGGCCAAAACCTAAAGTCGTGAATCCTGGGCGCTGCGCAGCCCGAATGATCTTCCTCACCAATAAGTATATCCTAAGCGACTGAAAGTCCCGATTTTGATATGCCCCCTCATCAGCAAGCGCATCCCGCAGGGACAGCGTCTCCTTCCCCTAACCTTACTCCCCAACCACTAACTTACCGCCCTTTCTCCTGCAGGAGATCTACCCTAAAGCGTGCCCCAACGGGGAGAAAAGCGGCTATCACTTCCATCGCCCGCCCGGGTGCACCGAAAGCAGCAGTGTCTCCAACCCTCAGGTAGCCCAGGTGCACCCAAAGTAAGACGGACCCGTAGGGGGAAAAGCGTGCCTATCGCCACAGTTAAAGCGCATCCCCGTAGGGGACAGCGGGCAGGAGCGCCTCTGTAACTCCTACGTTCCTCCCCTTGCGGGTGTCCCGAGGGCTGCCAGCCCTGGGGGCCCTCCCTTACGGTAAGGGAGGGTTTGGGTGGGTTGAGATCCCTCGCAGGAGCTCTACCCTAAAGCGTGCCCCAACGGGGAGAAAAGCGGCTGTTTCCACTACAGTCCGCCCGGGTGCACTCAAAGTAAGACGGACCCGTAGGGGGAAAAGCGTGCCCACCACCATAGTTAAGCGCATCCCCGTAGGGGACAGCGGGCAGGAGCGCCTCTGTAACTCCCACGTTCTTCCCCTTGCGGGTGTCCCGAGGGCTGCCGGCCCTGGGGGCCCTCCCTTACGGTAAGGGAGGGTTTGGGTGGGTTGAGATCCGCTGGTTGAGGCCCTGTATTTAAAAGAAAAGCAATGACATTTGCCGGAGCAAGACGCCATTGCATTTCACGCTTCATTTGCTTTGCTTCAATGTAATCACGACCCGCCGGTTAGGCTCGTCGCCTTTGCTGTACGTTTTGACCTCCGGATGATCCTGCAGTTTGGAATGGATCACTTTGCGCTCCTGAGGAGACATAGGTTCCAGAGAAACTTCCTTTCGGGTGCGAATGACCTTGGCGGCTAGACGCTCGGCCAAATCCTCCAGCGTCTTCTTGCGCCGTTCCCGGAAATTCTCGGCATCCAGAGTCAGACGAATAAAGCTGTCCGAGTACCGGTTGGCAATGATATTGGCCAAGTATTGCAGCGAATCGAGGGTTTGGCCTCTGCGGCCGATCAGCACGCCAAGGTCGCTCCCTGAAATGTTTAGGACCGTACTGTCTTTCCGGTGAACGATCTCCACATCGACATGAATGTCCATGCTTTCACCGACGTCCTTGATGAATGACGCCGCCGCTTCATAAGGATCCTGTCCAGGGGAAGCCTCTCTCTCGGGCTGCTCCTTCGGGAACACCGTCGCATGCTTCTCCGGGGTGGTCCCTTGCGGCGGAACCGATGACTCTTGCTCGGAAAGTAAAGTCAATTCGACCTTGGCTTCCTTTACGCCAATCAGTCCCAGGAATCCTCTTGATGGCTGCTCCAACACATTCACGGTGACTTTGTCCTCGGTGGTGCCGAGCTTAGCCAATCCTTGTTTTACAGCTTCTTCAATGGTTTTTCCTGACGTCACGATCTTGTTCATTTCGATTTTTTGGCCCCCTTGGCACTTTTACCGGGATGACCGGCTTTTAAATTCGAACCGCCCTTTTTCGGCTTTCCGGAAGGGACTGAGACTGAACCCGCTCCAGCGGCATTGGCGGCGACAACCGGGTCCTTCTTACGATAAATAAAGAAGTTCTGCCCGATGGTGTACAAGTTACTGAAAATCCAGTACAACGGAAGCGCCGCGGCAAAATTCATCGCCATGACGAAGATCAATACCGGGTAGATAAACATCATGAACTGCATCGGGCCCTGCATGCCGGCCGGGTTCATGTTCGACATCATCTTCGTTTGAATGAACGTCGTCAACGCCGCGATGATCGGCAGGATGTACCATGGATCCGGCTGGCCCAACTGCAACCAGAGGAAGGAATGGCCCGCGATCTCCGAGTTGTAGTAAATCGAGTTATATAGAGCGATGAACACCGGCATCTGAATGATAAGCGGAAAACAGCCGGCCATCGGATTAACCTTGTTTTCCTGGAACAGCTTCATGGTTTCTTGCTGCTGTTTCTCCGGGTTGTCCTTATACTGCTCGCGGATCTTCTGAATTTGCGGCTGAATCGCCTGCATCGCTTTCGAACTCTTAACCTGCTTGAGCGTAAGCGGCAAAATAAGCGTCCGCACGATCAGCACCATCACGAGGATGGCCAAGCCATACGCCCCGCCGAACCATTCCGCAAACGTATCCAAAGCAAAAGAAAAGTAATAAACGACATTTCTCGTCCACCAGGAACCGCTTGTCCGCATGTCTTCGGTGGTACTCATGTGATTGGCCGGATTCGCGCCACACCCCGCCAAGACGGCCATCAGACCGATTGCGAGGATGAGCAGGAGCCATTTCTTTTGATTTTTCGTAAGACGCGACACTTCAAAACCCCTCTCTTAACCTATCCATACAACGTAAATCATACCATATTTAATGGGACAAAGAAACAAGCACGCTTACCGTCCGGAAGGCTTGAGCAGCGCGGCTTTGCGCAGGACATGAAGCACGCTCTTCTCCAGTTCTTTGTACTCCATCCCGACCGCCCCGTTGCGGACGATCAGAATCAGGTCCAAATGATCCCGGATTTCCGGTTCATGCAGGCGGACGATCTCCTTCAACATGCGGCGCATCCGATTGCGGACGACGGCATTGCCGATCTTCTTGCTGGCGGAAACGCCGAGCCGGAAACGCTCGATTTCGGGCCGGGTCGAATAGTAAACGACGAGCTGACGATTGGCAAAAGATTTTCCGTACCGGTAAACCCGGTTGAAGTCTGCCCGATTTCGTAATCTCAACTTTCTGTGCACGAGCTTCTTCTCCTCGGTCAAGCCCCTGAAGGGCTGGCTGTCATTGTAGTTATAGACATGTCCCATCTGCGGCAAACGATACAAAAGGACCCCACAAAGTTAGGCGGTTACACCTCTTCTTCTTCAAGACGACTTTGCGGGGCTCCGGTTCAAACACATCTATGACAATGTAAAAAAAGACCACCGTAGTGGTCTTCATGCACGCATTACGCACTCAATACTTTTCTGCCTTTTTGACGGCGAGCAGCGAGAACCTTACGGCCGTTTTTCGTGCTCATTCTTTTGCGGAAACCGTGAACCTTTTTACGTTTGCTCACATTCGGCTTAAATGTCGGTTTCAATGTATTGCACCCCCTTAACAGGAATCGATCACTGTATATTTACCATTTTCATATCCACAGAAAATGCCTTTTTACATTTAATCATAACCCCCCTGAAAAGTCAACAGAGCCCGGCATTTCTTTTTGGGCGTCTTTTGCGTTTTTCGGGGCCTGTGCATAGTTTTTTGAAAAAAGTTTTCCACAACCCTCTAGTTTTTACGCGGGAATAGAAGTTATGCACATGTGGAAAACTATTTGCAGGACATTTCGCCTTGGGAAATCGCTTTCTTAAAGTGATTTACAGGGACCATGTAGAGGAGTAATATAAAAAATAAGTTGTATACAAGTATACCAATTAAGAAAGGTGTTGAATTTTATGAAATTAGGCATGGTCGGTCTTGGCAAAATGGGGTACAACCTCGTGCTTAATCTTCTGCATCATCGGCATGAGGTGGTGGCGTTCGACATGAACGGCGAAGCCGTCCAAAACGCCGCCAAGCAAGGTGCGGTTCCCGCGTCAAGCTTGGAACAGCTGGTCCAATCGCTGGAGGCTCCCCGCATCGTTTGGGTGATGGTCCCAGCCGGTCCCGCCGTTCAATCGGTGGCGGACACGTTGATCCCCCTGCTGTCCCCCGGCGACATTGTGATCGACGGCGGCAACTCGCACTACAAAGATTCGCTGGCCCTCGCCGAAAAATTGTCCGGCCACGGGATCCACTTCTTTGATGTGGGCACTTCCGGCGGCGTGGAAGGCGCCAATCAAGGCGGCTGCTTCATGATCGGCGGAGACGAGGCGATTTTCCGGACGATCGAACCGATCTTCAAGGATATCGCGGTCGATAAAGGTTATCTGTACGCCGGTAAAAACGGCAGCGGCCATTTTCTGAAAATGGTGCATAACGGGATTGAATACGGCATGATGCAGGCGATTGCCGAAGGTTTCGAAGTGCTCGAGAAAAGCCAGTTCGACTATAACTTCGAAGATGTGGCCCGCGTCTGGTCCAACGGTTCGGTGATTCGCAGCTGGCTCATGGAACTGACGGAGCACGCTTTTTCCAAGGATCCCAAGCTCGAAGGCATTCGCGGCGTCATGAGATCCTCGGGCGAGGGTAAATGGACGGTTGAAACGGCCCTGGATCTTCAAGCCAGCGCTCCGGTCATCGCCCTATCCCTCTTTATGCGCTACCGCTCTCTTGAAACCGACACGTTCCACGGCAAAGTCGTTGCCGCCCTTCGCAACGAATTCGGCGGACATGCCGTGGAATCGTCCAAATAAAGGGGACGGTTTTATGAAATTCCCGTCTTCCTGGCTGAAGGGCAGCTCCTTGGGCGAATTTATCGCTTGCGAGCTGCGCCTTCAAATTATTAACGGCACCATTCAACACGGGACCGTCTTGTCCGAGAACCGCATTGCCGCCGAGTTCTCGGCAAGCCGTTCTCCGGTCCGTGAAGCTTTGAAAACGCTGTCCAGCGAAGGGCTGATCACGTTGCAGCGAATGGGAGCCGTCGTTAACGGCCTGCAGGTAAAGGATATCGAGGAGCTCTACGACGTCCGGTACTTGATCGAAAGTTTCTCCTGGCGTCGGCTTGCCTCCACCGATCCCACGCCGATCATCGCCAAGCTCCACCAAATTGTCGACAAGATGGAGCTAGCCGCCAAATATCGGGATGTCGTGGAGTTCGCTTACCAAGACCTTACCTTCCATGAGCACATTATCACCGCGGCCAACCATGCGAGGCTGATGCACCTTTGGTCCAGCATCCGGCCCATTGTGATGACCGTGATGTTGATAACGACCGAAGAGGTTTTGTCCGAAGGCGAGGCAAAAATCAACTATGTCGTGGAGAAACACCGCAAACTGTTGAAAGAACTGCAATCCCAGGACCCGGCGGTCATCGCGGCCGGGATTGAAGAGTATTTTGCCGATTCAATCAACACCGTGCATACCAGCATGAAGGAAACGAAATAGTAGTAAAAAAGGGTAAAATAGAAGGAGGACCACCATGAGCACGTTATTCAACATGAGCCACAACGCCACCTTGTTATTTTGGACCCTGGTGACGATTGTCTTTCTTGTCGTTCTTATTTCCAAATATAAATGGAATCCATTTGTAACACTGCTGATTTCGGCCTTATTGCTCGGCCTGCTGACCGGCATGCAGCCGCTGGACGTCGTCAGCTCGATTACGAGCGGGCTTGGAGGGACGCTGGGCACGATCGCGATTGTTATCGCTCTTGGCACCATGCTCGGCAAAATGATGGCCGAATCGGGCGGAGCGGAAAAAATCGCCACGACGCTTGTGGACCGGTTCGGGGAAACGAAAGTCCACTGGGCGATGATGGTTGTCGGATTTATCGTCGGGATCCCGGTCTTTTTCGAGGTCGGCGTCATTCTTCTGATCCCGATCGTGTTTACGGTAGCCAAAAAAACGAAAATGTCGCTGCTGCAAATCGGGATCCCGATTTTGGCGGGACTGTCCACCGTACACGGACTCGTCCCCCCGCATCCGGCTCCGATGATCGCCATCGACGCGTATGACGCGGACCTCGGCCGCACGATTCTGTACTCGCTGCTGATCGGCTTTCCGACCGCGATTATCGCGGGTCCCCTGTTCGGCCGATTCATCGGGAAACGCATCGTCCTGGAACCGCCCGCGGAGCTGGCGGAGCAATTTGCGGTCAAAGGCTCCCGCAAGCTGCCGGGCTTCGGCATCACGCTGTTTACGATTCTGCTCCCCGTCCTGCTGATGCTGATCGGATCGATCGCCGATATTCTGGATCCGGAGGCCACGCACAGCTTTACGCTGTTCTGCGAATTTATCGGCCATGAAATCATGGCTCTGCTGATCGCCGTTGTCTTTTCCTTTTTCTCGCTCGGTTTCTCCCGGGGCTTTACGAAGCACGAGATTTCGAAATTTACGAGCGAATGTCTGGCCCCGATCGCCACAATCGTCCTGATTATCGGGGCGGGCGGCGCCTTCAAACAGGTGCTGATCAACAGCGGCGTCGGCGGCGCTATTGCCGAACTCGCCACAGGGGCGCATATTAACGTCATCCTGTTCGCGTGGTTCGTCGCCGCCCTGATCCGCGTAGCGACCGGGTCGGCCACCGTCGCCATGACGACCGCCGCGGGGATTGTCGCCCCGGTTTTGGCCCTGTCGCCCGGCGTCAACGTCGAACTGGTCGTGCTGGCCACCGGGGCCGGTTCCATCGTGCTTTCGCACGTAAACGACGCGGGATTCTGGATGGTCAAGGAATTTTTCAATATGACCGTTCCGCAGACGTTGAAGTCCTGGACCGTCATGGAAACGATCCTTTCGGTCGTGGGCTTGGCACTGATTCTACTCGTTAACGCTTTTTTCTAAAATTATTAATGAAACGAATTATTCAAACCTGGAGAGAGAGGGTAATATCGGATGGAACAAACTGCTTATATGATCGGTGTGGATATCGGTACGACGAGCACCAAGGCGGTGCTGTTTGAAGAGAACGGGACCATCGTCGCCTCCGCCAATGAAGAATACCCGCTGTATACCGACGCGGCGGACGTCGCGGAGCAGGAACCGGAGGAGATATTCACCGCCGTCCTGAATGCGATTCGGCACGTCATGAACCAAAGCAAGGCGGCGCCCGAGCGCATTCTGCTTGTCTCCTTCAGCGCGGCGATGCACAGCGTCATCCCGGTCGACTCCGCGGGCAAACCGCTGATGAGGTGTCTCACCTGGGCGGACAATCGAAGCGTCGAATGGTCGAAAAAATTAAAAAACGAGCTCGGCGGACATGAGATTTATCTGCGCACCGGAACTCCGATCCATCCGATGTCTCCGTTGACCAAGCTGCTCTGGCTGCGCCATGATAAAGCGGATATTTTTGAACAAACCAGCAAATTTATTTCTATTAAAGAATATGTCTTTGCCAAACTGTTCGGCGAGTACGTCGTCGATCATTCCATCGCCTCCAGCACCGGGCTCTTGAACCTGGAGCGGCTGGATTGGGATGAGGAGGCGCTGCGGGTCGCCGGCATCACGCCGGAGCAATTGTCCACGCTGGTGCCGACCACGCACGTCATGAACCGGCTGTCGGAAACCTATGCGGAGAAAATGGGCCTCCTCCCCTCCACCCCCTTCGTCATCGGGGCCAGCGACGGCGTGCTGTCGAATCTGGGCGTGAACGCCATCGACCCCGGAGTGGTCGCGGTTACGATCGGAACAAGCGGCGCGATTCGGACGGTCGTCGACCGTCCGAAAACCGATCCCAAGGGCCGCATTTTCTGTTATGCGCTGACCGAGAAACATTGGGTCATCGGCGGAGCGGTCAATAACGGCGGCGTGATTTTCCGCTGGGTGCGCGACGAATTCGCCGCCTCCGAGGTGGAGACCGCCAAACGTCTGGGCATCAGCCCTTACGATGTGCTGACCAAAATCGGCGAACGGGTGAATCCGGGGGCGGACGGACTCCTGTTCCATCCTTATTTGGCCGGCGAACGCGCCCCGCTCTGGAACCCGGACGCCCGCGGCTCGTTCTTCGGTTTGACGCTGCATCATCAGAAAGAGCATATGATCCGCGCCGTATTGGAAGGCGTCATCTATAATCTGTACACCGTACTGCTGGCGATGGAGGAACAGATCGGACAGCCGCAAAAAATCCAGGCCACCGGCGGATTCGCCCGCTCCCCGCTCTGGCGTCAGATGCTGGCCGACATCTTCGATCAAAAGGTCGTTATTCCCGAGAGCATCGAAAGCTCCTGCCTCGGCGCAGTCGTACTCGGGCTGTACGCGCTTGGTAAAATCGAGTCCTTTGACGTCGTTTCCGACATGGTCGGCGGCACCTTCGAGCATTCGCCGATTCGAGAGCATTCGGCGGTGTACAAAGAACTCCTCCCGATTTATATCCGGATCTCCCGCAAGTTGGAGGAAGATTACGAAGCGATCGCCAAATTTCAGCGCGGTCTAAAATACGAGTAAAGAAGCGATAAAAAAGACGGTATCCGAAGTTGCTTCGGAGGACCGTCTTTTTTTGTCTCTAGAAGTATTCACAACCCTCATTTGGGAATATGTCGGACTTTTGGATATCCTGTGTATAATTTTATACGGATTCACTCGGATTCTGTCGAAATTTAAACAATTTATAAACAATATGTAGTGGTGTGGGTTAAAATTATACACAAGTTATTGAATTTGTGGATAAAAAACAGCAACGCATTGAAATATAAGGCTTCTTTTGCTATGATTATATTGTTTTCGGTGTGAATATCTATTTTGAAACCACAAATTATCAACAGCCTGTGGATAACATTGTGAACAATTCAAATTTATCCATGTTTATAATCATTCCACTTTACTGACTCATGGGGATAAACGTCCCCTTTATTTATGTTTTTTCGACCCTTTCTGCATGGCTCATGCCACAATTGGAAGATTTAAAAGGAGTGACCGTCTGTGGATAGCCATACCTCCGATCTATGGCAGCAAATCTTATCCATCATTAATACAAAACTCAGCAAACCCAGCTTCGATACCTGGTTCAAAGCCACCAAAATCGTATCCCTGAACGATCGGTCGATCGTCATTTCCGCGCCCACCACATTCGCCGTGGAATGGCTGGAGAGCCGCTATACGAAATTGGTCGCAACCACGGTTTACGAATTTCTCGGCAAGCAAGTGGACGTATCCTTTGTCATTGAGGAATCCGCCGCTCCAGAGCAGACGCAGGTATACAAGGAACCCCCTGCGCCCGTCCAAGCGGAGGAAAGCGTTTCCAATATGCTGAATCCCAAATATACCTTCGATACGTTCGTTATCGGTTCCGGCAACCGGTTCGCGCACGCTGCCTCGCTAGCCGTTGCCGAGGCGCCGGCGCGCGCCTACAACCCGCTTTTTCTATACGGAGGGGTAGGTCTCGGCAAGACGCACTTGATGCACGCGATCGGTCACTACATTTTGGAGCACAGTCCAAGCAGCAAAGTGGTCTACATCTCGTCCGAGAAATTTACGAACGAATTCATCAACTCCATTCGCGATAACCGTGCGGAGAGCTTCCGGAACAAGTACCGGAACATCGATATCCTGCTGATTGACGATATTCAGTTCATCGCCGGCAAGGAATCGACGCAGGAGGAGTTTTTCCATACCTTTAACGCGCTCCATGAGGAACGCAAACAGATCATCATTTCCAGCGACCGGCCGCCCAAGGAAATTCCGACGTTGGAGGAACGGCTCAGATCCCGGTTCGAATGGGGGTTGATCACCGATATCCAACCGCCCGATCTGGAAACGCGGATCGCCATTCTGCGCAAGAAAGCGAAAGCGGAGAATCTCGACATCCCGAATGAAGCGATGATGTATATCGCGAATCAAATCGATACGAACATCCGGGAGCTGGAAGGCGCTCTAATCCGTGTAGTGGCGTACTCTTCCCTCATCAATCAGGATATCACCACCCATTTGGCCGCCGAGGCCCTGAAGGACATCATTCCGTCGAGCCGGCCGAAGATGATTACGATTCAGGATATTCAGCAAAAAGTCGGCGAATATTACAATCTGCGGCTTGAGGATTTCAAAGCCCGGAAACGGACCAAGGCTATCGCTTTTCCCCGTCAAATCGCCATGTATCTATCCAGGGAATTAACGGATTTCTCGCTTCCCAAAATCGGGGATGCCTTCGGCGGACGGGATCATACCACGGTCATTCACGCCCACGAAAAAATATCCCAGCAGCTGAAAACCGACCAGGATCTCTATAAAGTTATCAACAACATTACGGAGAAAATCAAAAATTCATCCTGAATAAGCTATAAGCCTATGCACATGATATTCACATGTGGATAGGCTTCATTTCATATATTTTATGTCGTTATCCACATATTCAGGGCCCCTACTACTTCTTCTATATATTTAAAAGATATACATCATCATAAAACAGCGGCGATTGCCGCCTCGGGAAGAGCAGGACAACCCACGCTGAGATCAGCCGGCTTCTCGGACACGGTTTCTGGGTTTCTCGTTACTATGAAATTTGATGGTTTATTAGCGAGAATTGCATTTACTTGCTAAAATCAAATATATGCAGATTAGGTCGAGCATATGCTAAAGAAGTAGAGTTTTATTGCTAAATAGGGGTGGAACTCCGAAATTGTAGATGCAAAGCACCGCCGGCGGAGTTATAAAGTTTAACGGGAAAATCTCCCGCTAAAGTACCGCTTTTGGTATTAGGATCGGATTTAGCTGGAACAGTTCCATCTATTTGGCGGCCCTACCGCCAATAGACGCAATTTCAAACGAATTAACGGGAGGTTTTCCAGCTAAATCACCTCTGCAGCCGCGTACGCACCAAATTAGCGGGAATAAATCCCGTTAATTTGAAAATGCAGGCCAAGAGTGTGAAACGCCCCTTTGGACCGTTGTCGAATATGCAATTTTAAGATACGAAGTAAGTTTTATTGTAATGGTTATTCCAGATGCTATGTTCCATAAAACTTTTAGGAGTTGAAGTTATGAAAATCCGCGTTTTAAAGCATGATTTGAACGAGTCTATCCAGCATGTGGCCAAGGCGATCTCCAGCCGCACCACGATCCCGATCTTGACGGGGATCAAGCTGGAGGTAAACTTCCAGGGGATGACGCTGACGGCGAGCGATACCGATATTTCCATCCAAGCGTTTATTCCGGCGGAAGATCAGGAGAAGCAAATCGTGCAAGTCGAACGTACGGGCAGCGTAGTGCTGCCGGCGAAGTTTTTTGTGGAAATTATCAAAAAACTGCCTTCCAACGAAATCGAAATGGAAGTGGGCGAAGGGTTTAAAACGCAAATCCGTTCCGGTTCCACCGATATTCAGATGGTCGGTCTGGATCCCGAAGAATTCCCGGTTCTGCCGAGTATTGAAGAGAATCAGGTGATCTCCATTCCGGGAGACCTGCTTAAAAATATGATCAAGCAAACGGTGTTCTCTATTTCGACTAATGAGAGCTCCCCGATTCTGACCGGGGTGTTGTGGAATTTGAGCGATAACCAGTTCAAATTCGTCGCTACCGACCGTCACCGCCTGGCCAGCCGAACGGCGGGACTGGACGATGCGGAAGGCGTGCGCTTCAGCAATATCGTCATTTCCGGCAAGACGCTGAATGAACTCAGCAAAATCGTTCCCGACCAGAACACACGGGTGGACATCGTCGTGGCGGACAACCAGGTGTTGTTCAAAATTGACCGGGTACTCTTTTATACCCGTATTTTGGACGGGACTTATCCGGATACTTCCAAGATTATTCCGACAACCTATAAAACAGAATTGGTTCTGGATACAAAAAAATTAAGCGAGTCCATTGACCGCGCTTATTTGATGTCCCGGGAAGAGAAAACGAATATCGTCCGGCTCCAGACGCTGGAGAACGGAACGATTGAAATTTCCTCCAGTTCCTCCGAGCTGGGGAAGGTCACCGAGCAACTGGATCTGGCCGAATTTACGGGCGATCCGCTGCGGATCTCGTTCAACTCCAAATACATGCTCGATGTGTTGAAAGTGGTGGAGAGCGAGCAGCTTCACATCGGTTTCACCGGAGCGATGAGTCCGATCATCATCAAGCCGGTGGACGACAGCCAAAGCCTCTATCTTATTCTGCCGTACCGGACTACAAACTAAAGAGAGGTCGTTGGACACACGATGAAGACGATTCCGATTTCCAGTGAATACATCAAACTGGATCAATTTTTGAAACTGGCCGACTGCGTTTCGACCGGCGGCATGGCCAAGGCGCTGCTGCAGGAAGAAGCCGTCAAGGTAAACGGGGAGCCCGAGAACCGGAGAGGCCGGAAGTTGTACCCGGGCGATACGATCACGGTGGAAGACTGCGGTACATTCCAGGTCGTCCGCGGCGAGGAGTAGGTGCCCCCTGGCCTTTAGAGCCGGGGGATGCGAGGAGGGCCGGGATACCATTGTTTGTTAAATCGATATCACTTGCGAATTATCGTAATTACGAGGCGCTGTCGCTGGATTCCTTCGGCAGCGTCAATCTCATGATCGGGCGCAATGCCCAAGGGAAGACCAATCTGCTGGAGGCGCTGCTCGTGCTTGCGCTCACCAAATCGCACCGGACGGCGAAGGACAAAGAATTGATCTCCTTCGGCAGCGCCCAGGCTACAGTGTCGGCGGAAGTGGAGCGGAGATACGGGGCGGTAAGCCTCGAACTGCGCTTCTCGCAGCAAGGGAAACGGGCCAAACTGAACGGCCTGGAACAGCGGAAGCTGAGCGATTTCATCGGGGCGCTGAACGCCGTGATGTTCGCCCCGGAGGATCTGGAGATCGTCAAAGGAACTCCAGGGGTCCGGCGGCGGTTTCTGGATATGGAGATCGGGCAGGTGCAGCCCAGCTATCTTTTTCACCTTCAGCAGTATCAAAAAGTGCTCGTTCAACGCAATAACCTGCTGAAGCAGGCGTGGGGAGCCGGTCCGGAGGTTACCACCATGTTGGAGATATGGAATGAACAGTTGGCGGAGCACGGTGTTAAAATCATCAAGAAAAGGAAACAATTTATAAGAAAACTGCAAAAATGGGCGCAGCAGATTCACGAAGGGATCACCGGGGGCGGGGAAAACCTGAAATTATCCTACCTTCCGTCCTTCGGCGAGGCCGAAGAAGAAGATGAAGCTGTCTTATTGGAGCAATTTATGATAAAGTTATCACAAACGAAAGATCAGGAGATCCGCCGCGGAATGACCCTTTCGGGTCCGCACCGGGACGATTTGGCGTTTCATATCAACGGAAATGAAGCCCAAAGCTTCGGCTCTCAGGGGCAGCAGCGGACGACGGCCCTATCACTTAAACTGGCGGAGATCGAGCTGATTCACGAGGAAATCGGGGAGTACCCCATTTTGCTGTTGGACGATGTCCTGTCCGAGCTGGATCCATACCGCCAAACTCAATTGATCGAAACGTTTCAAAGCAAAGTGCAGACGTTCATTACGGCAACCGGGATTGAGAGCCTCAATGCCAGCCGTCTTCAGGACGCCAGCATTTTTCATGTTCAAGAGGGACAGGTCCATCCATAGAGACGGGGAGGGAATCGCGTTGTACATTCATCTGGGCGGGGAGAAGGTGGTCCTCTCCTCGGAAGTGGTGGCGATTTTCGATATTTCGATTGAGAAATCTTCGAAAATCTCGAAGCAATTCGTCAGCCATGCCATCAAGGAGAAGCAGGTCGTGCGGATCGGGGAAGAGGAGCCCAAGTCGATTGTCGTGACCGGGGATGCCGTGTACTACTCGCCGATTTCCTCCGCGACGCTGAAGAAGAAGAGCAACGTTTCATCCATGATTTAAATCCACCCGACACAGAATTTATAGAAGTAGGTGAAAGCAGTGTCTATGAACGAGCAATCGTATGATGAGAGTCAGATACAGGTACTGGAAGGTCTTGAAGCGGTACGGAAACGGCCGGGGATGTATATCGGGTCGACCAGTTCCCGCGGGCTGCATCATTTGGTTTGGGAAATCGTCGATAACAGTATTGACGAAGCCTTGGCCGGCTATGCGAACAAAATCGATGTCACGGTTCATGAAGACAACAGCGTGACCGTGGTCGACAACGGTCGCGGCATTCCGGTCGGGGAGAATCAGAAGCTGAAGAAATCCACGCTGGAGGTCGTCATGACGGTTCTTCACGCCGGGGGGAAATTCGGCGGCGGCGGATATAAAGTATCCGGCGGTCTGCACGGGGTTGGTGTGTCCGTCGTGAACGCCCTGTCCGAGAAAGTGCTGGTTCAGGTTCATCGGGACGGTCATATTTACCAGCAGGAATACCGCCGCGGGACACCGCAATACGATGTCAAGATCGTGGGCGATTCCTCGATTACGGGAACGAAGACGACGTTCCATCCCGATCCGGAGATTTTTACCGAAACTACGGTTTATGATTATAATACGCTGCTGACGCGGATTCGCGAACTGGCGTTCTTGAATAAAGGCATCAACATCTCCCTGACCGACGAACGGACCGGTGTTTCCGAGTCGTTCCATTACGAAGGCGGGATTATGGAGTACGTGAAGTTTTTGAACCAAAATCGGGAGGTTCTGCACGAGCAGCCGATTTATGTGGAAGGCCAGCGCGATATGGTTCAAGTCGAGATTGCCTTGCAATACAACGACAGCTACACGGAGAATATTTTTTCGTTCGCCAACAACATCAATACGCATGAGGGCGGTACCCACGAGTCGGGCTTCAAGAGCGCATTGACGCGGATTATCAACGATTATGCCCGCAAGAGCAGCGCGATCAAGGAGAATGACTCCAACCTGACGGGGGACGACGTTCGTGAAGGCTTGACGGCAATTATCTCCGTCAAGATTCCCGAGCCGCAGTTTGAGGGGCAAACGAAGACCAAGCTCGGCAACAGCGAAGTGCGCGGGATTGTCGAGTCCCTATTCTCCGAGAAGCTGCAGGAATTCATGGAGGAGAACCCGGCGGTCGCCCGGCGCGTTCTGGACAAAGCGCTGCAGGCCTCACGGGCTCGTGAAGCCGCCCGGAAAGCGCGCGAGCTGACCCGGCGCAAGAGCGCGCTTGAAGTCAGCGCCCTGCCGGGCAAGCTGGCGGACTGCTCCTCGAAAGACGCGTCCATCAGTGAGCTCTACATCGTCGAAGGCGACTCGGCGGGCGGTTCGGCCAAGCAGGGCCGGGATCGTCACTTCCAGGCGATTCTGCCGCTGCGCGGGAAGATCCTGAACGTCGAGAAGGCCCGTTTGGACCGGATCCTCGGCAACGCGGAAATCCGGGCGATCATTACGGCGCTCGGTACCGGGATCGGCGAGGAATTCGACATTTCGAAGGCACGGTACCATAAGATTATCATTATGACCGATGCCGACGTCGACGGCGCGCATATCCGCACCCTGCTGCTGACGTTCTTCTTCCGCTACATGCGGAAGATCATCGAAGCCGGGTACGTATACATCGCGATGCCGCCGCTCTTCAAGATCGAGCGGAACAAGGTTGTTCGCTATGCCGGTTCCGAACGCGAGCGCGACGAAATCATCGCGGAATTCGGCGAGAACGCCAAGTTCAACGTACAGCGCTATAAAGGTCTCGGAGAGATGAATCCCGAGCAGCTGTGGGAAACGACGATGGATCCGGAAAGCCGGACGATGCAGCAGGTTTCCATCGCCGACGCGATTCAGGCCGACGCCATCTTCGACACGCTGATGGGCGACAACGTCGAGCCGCGGCGCGACTTTATCAATGAGCATGCGAAAACGGTCAAGAACCTCGATATTTAAAGGACCGGACAACAAACAAGTCAAAATTAGCGTGAAGATGATCAAAATACCGTCATTTCGATGACGGTATTTTTTTTATAATTTTTTTGAAATGAAAACAACGTCTTCGCCTAACTCACTCGAAACGAGGTGTTTAAGATGTCATCGACGCAAGCTGCCCTAAAGAAGCCCCCGGCTTCGAAGCCGCAAAAGATGCGCTCCCTGCAGAGGGGGGAGACGCTGGCCGGCCTCCTGTTCGTCAGCCCGATGTTGATCGGCGTTTCGGTTCTGGTGCTGCTGCCGATTATCGCGACGGTCGTGCTGGGCTTCGCCGACTGGAACTTCGTTCAGGGCTGGGACGGTATTCGCTGGATCGGGCTGCAAAATTACGAGCATTTGCTCAGCGACTCCATGTTTCTGCGCTCGCTGCGCAACAACCTGATCTTTTTGCTGACGGTCCCGGTCTATATGCTCATCTCCATGGTGCTGGCGATTCTCATTGACCGGTACGTCTACCTGAAGGGGTATTTCAAGGTCGCCTATTTCATGCCGTACATCTCCAACATCGTGGCTGTCGCGGTCGTGTGGCAGGTGCTGTTCCAGCCTTCCTACGGTCCGATCAATGAAATGCTGAAGGCGCTCGGCATCTCCGATCCGCCCAAATGGATCGCCGATCCGAACTACGCGCTGATCTCGATTATGATGATTTCCGTCTGGATTTCCATCGGCTTTAACCTGATCATTTATATCGCCGGCCTACAGGCGATTCCGAAAGATCTGTACGAGGCGGCCGACATCGACGGGGCCAACGCCTGGGTTAAATTCCGCCGGATTACGCTGCCGCTGCTGTCGCCGACGTCTTTTTTCCTGCTGGTCACCGGGATCATTTCGACGTTCAAGGTGTTTGATATTATCGCGGTGATGACGCAAGGTGGGCCGATCGGCTCGACGACGATGATGGTCTGGTACCTCTACGATACCGCCTTTGTCAACCTGAAGGTAGGCTATGCCTCCTCCATCGGGGTCGTCCTGTTCGCTTTCGTCATGCTGATCACGCTGATCCAATGGATCGCCCAGAAAAAATGGGTCAACTACTAGCCGGAAGGAGGAAATTCGATGCAAAAACGCATTTCAATCCATGGGCCGAAGCTGGGGTTGACCGTGGTCATGCTCGCCGTTAGTATTTTGTTTCTGCTTCCGTTTTTTTGGATGCTGATGACGTCTTTCAAAATCGAGAAGGATGTGTTTGTATACCCGATTGAGTGGATTCCGAGACAATGGAACGCGATCGCCAACTATAAGGAAGTGTGGTTCGGCCAGTATCCGTTCTACCTGTACTACTGGAATTCGATCAAGGTCAGTCTGATCACGACGTTGATCTCCTGTTTCGTCTCCAGCCTGGCCGCCTATGGATTCTCCAAGATCCGGTTCGCCGCGGGGCAATGGCTGTTTTTGATCGTATTGGCCACCTACATGATTCCGGGACAGGCGATTCTGGTGCCGCAGTTTATTTTGTACCGCAATATCGGCTTGTTCGACAGCCACCTGGGGCTTATTCTCATCGGCAGCTTCAGTGTGCTTGGAACATTCATGCTTCGGCAGTTTTTTATGGGAGTCCATCAGGATTTCATCGAATCGGCCAAAATTGACGGAGCCGGGCACTTCCGGATCTTCTGTTCGATCGGTCTTCCGCTGGTCAAGCCGGCGGTGGCCACGTATGCGATCCTGCGTTTTATCTGGACGTGGAACGATTATCAGAACCCGCTGATTTTTTTGCGGACGGACAAATGGTTTACGCTGCCCCTGGCCATGCAGAAATTTACATCCATGAGCGGCGAGTTCTACTCCCTGCAGATGGCCGGGGCCGTCTCCGCCATCTTCCCGCTGCTGCTGATTTTTATCATTGGGCAGAAGAGCGTGATCCAGGGCATTGCGCTGGGGGGCGTAAAGGGATAGGCCAAAGAAGTCAAAATATTTTAAATAAAGTAAATATAGTGGGATTCGTCTTTTGTAAGCGTTTTATATAATGTGAGCTAACCGGGATATAGAATGAGGAGGGGTTCATGGATGATGAAGAAACGTGGGAAGACGCTGGTGGCAGCCGTGCTGATGATGGGTCTGTTGTCCGCCTGCGGCGGAGGGAACGGGGGAACAACGGCCAATGGGGGAGGGGAACCTTCGGCGAGCCAGGGAGCGGGCGGGGGGAGCGGAGACGGCCAGAGCATCAACCTCCGCCTGTACACCTACGGAACGGAGGAGGCGTACAATTGGAACCACACGCTCCGCGCTTATGAAGAATCCCATCCGGGCATCAAGATCGAATTGGTTCAGCTTAGTGAAAAAGGCGATACGCAAGAGGCCTTCAAAAAGCTGGACCTCGAGGCCGCTTCTTCCGCGCAAATGGACATTCTCATGTTCAGCGACCCGGCGGGTTACGCCCAGCGTGTGGCCTTGGGCATGGCCGAACCTTTGGATGAGTTTATCGCCAAGGACGGTTTTAAAGTGGAAGAGGACTATAAGGTCGACACCCGTTTGAACGGGAAGGTTTACGCGCTGCCCGGGAAGTTCAATCCGTGGTACGTCCTTTTGAACAAGAATCACCTGGAGGAGGCGGGATTGGAAGTGCCTGCCGATTGGACCTGGGCGGAGTTTGCCGATTACGCGAAAAAGTTAACCCAGGGCGAAGGGGCGTCCAAGCGGTACGGCACCTATTTCCATGGGCCCCAAGCGGGGGGATGGATGGAATACTTGAAACTGATGATGGAGAATCAGCCGGAGAACGCTGACTTTCTGAAGGCCGACGGTTTGTCCAATCTGGATGACCCCAATTTCCGAAAAACCTTGGAACTTCGCGTACGGATGGAAAAAGAGGATAAGTCCTCCGTCCCATACACGGATATGATTTCGCAGAAACTGGCGTACCGGACGCAATTTTTTAACGAGTCGGCCAGTATGCTGCTGATCGGCAGCTGGATGAACACCGAAATCGGCGGGACGGACAAAGTACCGCTGAACTTTAATGTCGCCGTGGCGCCATTTCCGAAAAACAACCCCGAAGACGAAACCGGCTTGACTCCGGTAACTACCGACTACGTGGCCGTCGCCGCCAAATCGAAGCATAAGCGGGAGGCGTATGACTTTGTCCGGTGGTACACGACGGAGGGACAGATCGTGCAGGGCAAAAACATCCCGGCCTGGAACCAGGTCGGCAGCGAACAGGTTCAAGGCATTATCGACACCATCTTAAGCGGGACGAAGAATCCGGAGAAAGTGGATAAAAAGTCGCTGGTCGATACCTTGATGGTGTCCAAGGCTTCGGCGATCATTCCGCCGGCTTCTTATCAGTCCGAGGTCTATGAAGCGATTAATGAAGAATACGAAAAGCTGATCCTGGGCAATCAGGACATCGAAGCGACGATCCGAAACAGCCAGGAGCGCGTCGCCAAAATCATTGAATCCAACCAAAAATAATTTGCTATAATGATTCAAAAACAGGGGACGGAAGCATCGTCCCCCTCTTTGTCCAAGGGGGACCGGTCCGGTATGTTGGAATACCTGAACAAAAGGCTGCCGCGGTCGATCCGCAGCAAGCTCATCCTCGCTTCCCTGGCCTGCATTCTTCTGCCAGCTGCGTTTACACTCAGCATCTATAACTCGCTCACGGAGAAGGCCGTGAGACAGCAGGCGGCAACCAATGCGGAGAACGCGCTGGAACTGGTCAACGGATCGGTAACCCAACGAATGGGGGGGATGCTCAATATCGTGAATTATATTCAGGTCAATTCGGGCCTGAATACCTATTTCAAACTTGTGGCGTCCGGAAATGAGGGCGGTGATCCGTACAGCCGCTTTACGGAAGCCAATCGGGTGCTGGAACAGCTCGACAGCTTGACCGTGCTTGGGGAGCGGAGCTATGTCACCGTTCTTTTGACGAATGGGTCGTATTATATGAATTATTCGGTAAGCGATTACAATCCGCTGGACTGGATGGACCGCCCGTGGTTCGAGAAGCTTAACAGCTTGCGGGGGCTGGAGTCGTATTGGACCGGGCCCGAGCCGACGACCTTCAATTACGACAAGTTCGATCATCCCTACCAGATATCGGTGGCCCGTCCCCTGAGGCGCGGAGATTCGGAGATTTACGGCTATGTCATCGTCACGGTGATGGAGGACCAATTTAATCAGATTTTTCGCAAATTGTCGGCCGGACAGGAGGTGCTCCTGACGGATGCTGCGGGAACGATTGTTTCCCATCGCAATCCTGAACAGGTCGGGGCCCCCTTCACCTATGCATCCCCCGAAGGAGATGCCCGGTCTTCCTTAGTCCGCAAAGGGAAGGAAACTTACCTGTTGACCGAACGAAATATTCCTATGGCGGGATGGCGGCTCGTCATGATGCAGCCCTACAAGGAGGCCATCGTCAATATCAGCTCGATTTTCAATAAAGTGTTCTTGTTTCAAATGGTCTCGTTCGCCGTGTTCCTGCTGATTCTGATTTTCCTCGTCCGTGCGTTTACCCAACCCCTGGTTCGTCTTAGTAAAGTGACCACGGCGGTGCAGCGGGGAAATCTCGAGGTCCGTACCGGGGTCCGGGGGAACGACGAAATCGGCCGGCTCGGCCTATTGTTCGATCAAATGCTCGACCGGGTCAAGGAAATGATCGCGGAAATTTCCGCAAGTCAGGCCCGTAAGCGTAATGCCGAGCTCAAAATGCTCCAAGCCCAGATCAACCCCCACTTTTTATTCAATGTGCTGAACTCGATCCGCATGAAGATCATGAAGCATGGCGATCCGGAGAGTGCCAAAATGGTGGGGTCGCTCTCGGTACTCTTGCGAATGACGGTCAGCCGCGAGGAGGACGAAATTACGCTGCATGAAGAGATCGATCTGGTCTCCCATTACGTCAGCCTGATGAATTTGCGGCAGCGGGAGGCGGCCCTGCTGGATTTGCAGATCGATCCGGAGGCGTTTCTCGTGCGGGTACCGCGGTTTATTCTGCAGCCGGTCGTGGAGAACGCGCTCATTCACGGGCTGCGGCAGCGGGCGGGGCTGATCACCATCCGGGCGGTTTTGAGGGCCGGGGAGGTCATTCTGTCGGTATACGACAATGGCGGGGGAATGCCGCCCGAACGGCTTGCCGATATCCGAACGAAGCTGGCCGACGGGACGCTCCCGGCGGAAGGCCAAGGGCGGGGCGGCCACTTTTCGGGAATCGGGCTCCATAATGTCGCGGAACGGATGGCGATGATCCATGGCGAGGCATTCCGCATGCATATTTCCAGCGAGCCGGGGAGCGGCACGGTTATAGAAATGCATTTTCCTCAAAGGGAGGGAGCTCGCGATGTACAACGTGATGCTGGTGGATGACGATTATCCTGTGTTGGAGCTGCTGTCGGAGACCATTCAGTGGGAGCGGCTCGGCCTGAGGTTAATGGGAACGCATGAGAACGGCTGGAACGCCTGGGAACATGCGCAGCGGGAAATGCCGGATATTCTGATCACCGATATCGGGATGCCGAAGATGGATGGGCTCGAGCTGTCGGAAAAGATTCGCGGAATCCGGCCGAACGTGAGAATCGCGATTTTGTCTTGTCATCATGAGTTTGACTATGCCCTAAAGGCGATGCGGCTCCGGGTCCAGGATTATTTGCTGAAGGATACGCTGGTTCCCGAGGATCTGGCGGCGCTGTTGGCCCGGTTCAAGGAGAGCATCGAGCAGGAGCATCAGATCGGCTGGGAACAAACCCGGATGAGGCACCTGGCTGCGGAAACCCGCGAACTGCGGAAGGTCCAGAAATTCAAGCTTTTTATCGATCAGCCGCTCCTGTTTCCCGGTCAATGGACGGGGGAGCTACGGGAATACGGCCTATTTACGGAAGGACGCTTCTGTCTGCCTGTCGTCGGACATCTGGAGGATTACTCCTCGGTGAAACAGCGATTCACTTCGGACGAAACGCTGCATTTTGCCGTGAGCAACGTCATGAACGAGGCTATGGAAAATCTCGAGCCGAGAGGGGTCCATATCGGTTATCAGGCGCGGACTTCATTATTGCTGTTTTCTTACCGTCCGGGCATCCAAACCAATGTGTATGAGACAGCGTCAGCCGCATTAAGGGAAATCGGAGTCACCTTGAACCGGGTGCTAAAGATCCGCATGTCCTTCATTCTGGGGCAAGGCTGCGCTTCACCCGTCGAGTTGAAGGCTTCCTTGGGAGAACTGCTCGGGGAGGGGCAGCGCTTCTACCTTGAACCTGGGACGATTTCAAAGCGGGAAAAGCCCCTTCCCGTTCCTCCCGGAGGTCCGCCGAATCTGTTTGCCGAATACGGCCGGGCCAGCCAGGAGCTGCGGGAGGTGCTGCTCGGAACGCGGCCCTGCCGGGCCACCGAGGTGGCGGAGGCCTGGATCGGACGCATCCGCGAACGGCGTTATCCACCGGAGATGGTCAAGGATTGGACGCTCAAGCTGCTGCTGGACTTAAAGCTGAAACTGCACTCCTTGCAGGCGGTCCGTCCTTCCTATTCGGCCGATACGCTGCACAAGGAACTGATGGATATCGCCTCCTTGGCGGAACTCCGCCAATGGCTGATTCACCATTTGACCGGGATCGCCGGCTTGAAAAACGCGGGGTCCGGCATGAGCAAGCGGCCGGAAGTGGCGGAAGCCTGCCGATACGTCTCGCTGCGTCTTCATACGCGAATCTGCCTGGATAAGGTGGCGGAGCATCTCTATCTGAATCCCAGCTATTTTAGCAGGCTGTTTAAGAAGGAAACCGGAATGACGTTTATCGAATATGTGACGAGCATGAAAATGGAACGGGCCAAGGAGCTGTTGGATGCCACAAACCATACGGTCGGCGAGATCTGCGAGCGGCTGGGCTACGATAATCAGAGCTATTTCATCAAGACGTTTAAGTCCTATGCGGGAATGACGCCTGCCGAATATCGGGGATAACTCATGCAGCCCGGCCTTTTTCAGGAAGGGAGGTTGGATATGGACCATTTGGACAGAAGGACCCTCCGGGAGATCGTGGATCGCATGGCGCCCGCCGATTTGCATCTTTACTATGTTTCGGGGGATGCGGCGAAATTTTGGCGTAACGTACGAGCGCACGAGGCTTACCGGCAAGATCTTGAGGAAATCGAATCGGAAGGAGAACGATTGTTGGGGGAAGAGCTGCCGGAGCTGGGCTACGGGTTGTTTTCCATTTTTCGGGATACCGGGTCGCGACTGGAGTATGAGCGGGTTTATTTTGAGCGGAGGAGAAGATTGAACACCTTTGCCTTGCTTTGTTTGTCGGCCCCTGACTCCATGCTCTACGAATCCCTTCTCCATGAAGCGATCTGGTCGATTTGCCGGGAGTACAGCTGGTGTCTGCCCGCCCATTTAGGCGAGAACGACGATCCGGTACAGTCGATCGACCTGTTCTCCGCTGAAACGGGATACACGCTTGCCGAAATATCCCTGCTCCTGGGCGAAAGGCTCCCGAGGCGGTTGCGGCGTCTGATCGAGGGGGAAGTGAATCGGAGGGTGCTAGGGCCGTTCTTGGCAGGCGGGGGATATCCCTGGGAAACGGCCACCCACAATTGGTCGGCCGTGTGTGCGGGGTCCGTCGGGGCCACGGCATTGCTGTTGGAGTGTGGAAAGGAAGCGCTTACCGACGTGCTGCTCCGGGTCCAGACCAGCCTGGAGTGGTATTTGCGGGGATTCGGTGATGATGGGGCCTGTCTCGAAGGGCTCGGCTATTGGAATTACGGATTCGGCTACTTCGTTTATTTCGCGGACCTGCTGCGTTCAATAACACGCGGTGAATTGGATTGGTTCGCTCGGGGGAAGGTGCGGCGAATCGCGTCTTTTCCGCAAAAATGCTATCTGGGAGGAAGGGCGGTTGCCAATTTTTCCGATTCGCCGCCTACCCATCCGATCCAGGTGGGGCTCTCCCATAAGCTGGCGGAGTACTATCCGGAATTGGAACTCCCGCCTGCGGATCTGCGCGCCGATTATCGTGACGACCACTGCAGCCGATGGGCCCCGGCGCTGCGAAATCTGATCTGGCGAAATCCCGCCGCTATCGGAGGCAAGCGGGAGTGGGACAGCGCCGCCTGCTATATGCCCGATGCGCAGTGGCTCATCTCCCGCTACCGGAGCGCAGCGGGAATGTTCGGGTTTGCCGCCAAGGGAGGGCATAACGGGGAGCCGCACAACCACAACGATCTCGGCCACTTTATGCTGCTGGCCGACGGAGTGGCGCTGGTGGCGGATCTGGGGTGCGGCGAGTACACCGCCGACTACTTCGGGGCCGGCCGGTACATGTACGCCTGCAACGGGTCCCAGGGGCATGCGGTTCCCGTGATCGACGGACACGGGCAGGAGGCGGGCGAAGAACGGGCCGCGGCGGTGCTGGAGGCTTCCACAGGGGAGATGGAGGACAGGTTTAGGCTGGAGCTTGCCGGAGCCTATCCGCGGGCTTCCGCGCCGAAATCATACATCCGTTCCTTTGCATGGCATAAATCGGAGCTGCCGGTGCTGGAGATACAGGATCTGTTTCATTTTGCCCGGCCGCCGGGATCGCTGATCGAACGGATTGTCACTCTGGCTCCGCCGGCGATCGATCAGGCTCAGGGGGTGGTTATTCTGTCGCCCCCGCAAAAGGAGACAGGGGCGGTTTCGGCCCGCATACTGCGGTTGCGGTACGACCCCTCCCTCCTCAGCGCCCGTGCGGAGGAGCGGAGCTACCGGGACCATTTTGGCCGGGATACGGTTTGGTATGCGCTAGATTTCCACGTGGAACATCCGCGGGAAGAATTTCAAGTCGGTTTCCGGTTCGAATTTATTTGATGATTAAGCCAAATGAAAGGGGAGCAGGTAACGTGACGGAAAACCTTGCATGGGCGGAAGAGGCCTGGAATCAGGCGCTGACAAAGACGAGGCACAACAGCCGGCGTATAGGAGCGGGATTTCCCCACGCCAGTCAAGGGGGAAAATACGACTTGGCGGAGCCCGCCTGGTGGACGGCCGGGTTTTGGCCCGGCATGCTGTGGCTGTTTTATAACGGCAGCGGAGACGACTCTCTGAGAGCGTTGGCCGAACAATGCGAAGCACAGCTGGATGAAGTGCTGGACGCATTCATCCGTTTGGACCATGACATCGGTTTTATGTGGACGCTGACGAGCGTGGCCTCCTTTAAGCTGCTCGGCAGCGAAACTTCGAAGCTTCGCGCTCTGAAGGCGGCGAATTATTTGGCCGCCCGGTTCAATTTGAAGGGGCGGTACATCCGCGCCTGGAATCCCTGGTATGAAGGGGACGAGAACGCCGGTTGGGCGATCATCGACTGCTGCATGAATATGCCGCTGCTGTTTTGGGCCTCGGAAACAACCGGAGATCCGCGGTTCCGGCATATCGCCGAGGCGCATATGGATACCGTCCTGACTCAGTTCGTCCGTCCCGACGGCTCGGTCTATCATATCATCCGGTTCGATCCGGTGACCGGCGAGCGGATGGAAGGTCTCGGCGGGCAGGGCTATGCGCCGGAGTCGGCCTGGTCCCGGGGAACCGCCTGGGCGATCTACGGGCTTACGCTGGCTTACCACCATACCGGGAAGTTGGATTATCTGGAAGCCGCCAAACGGGTCGCGCATTTTTTCCTGGCACAGCTCCCCGAGGACCATGTGCCCCATTGGGATTTCCGGGCCCCGGTGGAGGCGAGGATTTACCGGGACTCCTCCGCCGGGGCCTGCGCGGCCAGCGGCCTGCTGCTGCTGGCCGAGAAGTTGGGCGAGACGGAAGGGGAGGCTTACCGCGGATCCGCCGAACGAATTCTGAGGTCGCTGTATCAAAACTACGGAACTTGGGACGACCCGAACGAGGAAGGACTGCTCTTGCACGGAACCAGCCACTACCCGGAGGGGAAAAACATCGATGTTCCGCTGATTTACGGCGATTTTTTCTATGTGGAGGGATTGGCTCGTTTAACGGGGAAGGGCCCTTTTTATTGGGAATAGGCGGGGGATAAGAGGCTGAGAAAAAGTTAACGTGAGGTTTTCCCGTACATGTTTAGCGAGACCAAGAATGAGAGGAGCGATAACCTATGAGTCGGCATGCCCAAACGCTGCAGCGGAATCCGCTGCGGACGAAACAGGACCTTCAGGCGGCACTACAAGAGCTCACGGCCCCGCTGCGCCCGCATTACAGCGAGGGAAAAGCCCGGTTAAGGCTTGGTGTCGCCGGGGCGGGATTCGACGCCTCCATCGCCGAAATGGAGGGTTTCTCCCGCGTGTTGTGGGGCTTGGTTCCGCTGCTCGCCGGCGGCGGGGAGGATGACCTCTGGGAGGTTGTGCTCGAAGGGATTCGCCACGGCACCGATCCCGCACATCCCGAATATTGGGGAGAGGTGGCCGACTATGATCAGCGGCTGGTGGAAATGGCGGCGTTCGGGTTTGCGCTGGCGCTGATTCCGGAACGGATTTGGGGGCCGCTGAATGAGCGGGAACGTACGCATTTGCAGGAATGGCTCGGGCAAATCAACCGGCATCCTTGTTACGACTGTAACTGGTTGTTTTTTAATGTGTTGGTGAATTTGGGTCTTCACAAAGCGGGACTCCCTTACGATAAAGGGCAGTTGGAGGCCAGTCTGGACCGGATCGATACGTTTTATTTGGGGGATGGTTGGTACAGCGACGGTCCCGGGGGGCACAGCGATTATTACGTCCCGTTCGCCATTCACTTCTATGGGCTGCTTTACGCCGTCCTGATGAAGGAAGAGGACCCGAAGCGGGCGGCCGTCATCCGGGAACGGGCCGGACGGTTCGCGGCCGACTTTCTCTACTGGTTCGCGCCGGACGGGGCCTCCCTTCCTTACGGGCGCAGCCTGACTTATCGGTTCTCGCACGCGGCTTTTTGGGGAGCCATGGCTTACGCGGAGATGGAGGAACTGTCCTATGGGGTCCTAAAGGGGCTCGTTTTGCGGCATTTCCGCTGGTGGTTTCGGCAGCCGATGCTCGATGCGCAGGGGCTGTTGACCGTGGGGTACGCCTATCCGAACCTGGTGATGGCGGAAAATTACAACTCGCCCGGCTCGCCCTACTGGGCATTAAAGGCGTTTCTGCCGCTGGCCTTGCCGGACGACCACCCGTTCTGGCTGGCCGAGGAGATGCCTCTTCCGGCGGGACCGGCCATGTCGGTGCAAAAGCCTCCGCACCTGGTCGTCTGCCGCCGGGAGGAGACCGGGCATGTCGCCGCCTTTAACAGCGGGCATCGGTCGACGAACGAGCATACGCACACCTCGGCAAAATACGAGAAGTTTGCCTATTCCACGGCGTTTGGCTTCAGCGTCCCCCGAGCGGAATGGGGGTTGTCCCAAGGGGCCTTCGATTCGATGCTTGCGCTCAGCGAAGGCGATCAACTGTTCCGGGTCCGCCGCCGGAATGAGGAAACCTGGATCGACGGCCATTTGCTCTACGCCCGTTGGATGCCTTGGCGGGATGTAGAGGTGCAAACTTGGATCGTCGCGGGCTTGCCCTGGCATGTCCGCATTCATCGCGTGAATACGACCCGCGAGCTGGATGCCGCCGAAGGCGGCTTCGCCCTGGGATTGTCCCCGCAGATGGACCGGTTCGAGAAGGCGGCCGGCGTGACCGTCCGATCGGCGCAGGGCAGCGCCGGTATACAGTCCCTGCTCGGCTATGAACGGGCGGAGCTTGTCTACCCGAACGCGAACACGAATCTTCTTCATCCGCGTACGGTGATCCCGACTTTACGGGCCCGTCTGTCGCCGGGTGTGCATTGGCTGGCCTCCGCCGTATTCGGCGAGCCGGGACAAGGAACGGTTCCTGGCCTTGAAATCGCTGAATTGGACCTGGATGAGGCCCTCGCTCGACTTGGCGTGAAGGTAGGCGATACCTCTGTTCAAGTTGAGAAGCCGGACGGCCGAATTATCGTTATCCAGTTGTCCTAAAAACAAATGAGTTTATAGCTCAAAATTAGGCGGTTTCCGGTCACAGGCGCACTCACCCTGCCTGCGGAAAACCGCCTCTTTTTATTTTTTCAGACGGCCATAGGCGACCGCGTAACGACGGATTTTTTTGTAAATGTCCTTGTCGGGGAGAAATTTAAAGGGAAAAAGAGCGGGAAGGGTGTTTACTTCCAAAATCCAGATTTGATGCTGCTCGTCAATAGCGATATCCAGTCCGATTTCTTTCAGGTTCGGGAATTTGCCGGCAAGCTGCCTCGCTGCCCGGACACCGAGCAGTTTCATCTCCTTATATGTTTTTGCAAAAGCTCTAGGCTCCAGATAAGGTCCCAACAATTCTTCTATTGTGGCGGTCATACCGCCGCCATGATAATTCGTGATGATTTTTTGCTGTGCGGCGACGCGTCCGATGAAACCGGTCGTCTCCCAGCCTTTTTGCGGTGTCTGCTGGACAAGCGCGCGGATGTCGAATTTACGGCGCCTGTAGGTCAGCAGGTGGATTCCTTGTTGAATGAGGTACACCTTTTTTCCGATCCGCTGGACGAGAGCGTTGTGAAGTTCCTCCAAGGTGGGATACAAATCGCTTTGAATACCGTACCGGAGTTTATACTGCGGAGCCTGTTCCTGCTCGGATACGAGTTCGTCGGTCCAAGGCTCGACGTTCATAACGCCGTTGCCGTAGGTGCCGCGGTCGGGCTTCACATAAATAAGACCATGAATTTCCAACATTTCCTTCAGATTCTCCAGGCTGTATTTGCGCGTATCGGGGATAAAGGGCCGAATCGTGTCCTTCTGTCTCAAAATCACGGTCTTCTCCCATTTGCTAGCGATGCGCTGAATAGCCAACTTAGCATCCATCCTTTCCAAAACCCCGGGCTGCCACCGTTTCAGACATGAAAAACATAGGACAGAAGAGAAAAACAATGATATAATTATAAGATATGGGGATTTTATAAGATTTTTGACCATTTTTTTCAACAACTACTCTATATGCCTATATTCTAGTGTATGAACTACAAGGGCAATGGGAATGGACACATCCCCATTTATTAGTGTCTATACCACATGGGATCTCTGGCCGGCACGTTTAATCGGGCATGATTTGTGCAAGTAATATAATGATTCGGGGCAGGATGAGGACATCCCATTATCATAGGCACTTGGATAGAATTTGAAGGAGGTCCAGCATGGCGGAAGAAAAGTTTTCGCAAATTATAGACCGGGACATTAATGTGGAAATGCGCGAATCCTTTATGGATTACGCCATGAGCATTATCGTCAGCCGTGCTTTGCCGGATGTAAGGGATGGTCTGAAGCCGGTGCATCGGCGTATTCTGTACGCCATGAATGAGCTTGGCATGCATCCCGATAAGCCATTCAAGAAATCGGCGAGAATCGTCGGCGAAGTTATCGGTAAGTATCACCCGCATGGCGACTCCGCGGTTTATGAAACGATGGTGCGGATGGCTCAGGATTTTTCCATGCGTTATATGCTGGTCGACGGTCACGGCAACTTCGGGTCGGTCGACGGGGATATGGCTGCCGCAATGCGTTACACGGAAGCGCGGTTGTCCAAAATCGCTATGGAAATGCTGCGTGACATCAACAAAGAAACGATTGATTTCATGCCGAACTATGACGGCGAGGAACAGGAACCGGTCGTGCTTCCGGCACGTTTCCCGAACCTGCTGGTTAACGGGGTATCGGGGATCGCCGTTGGGATGGCAACGAACATTCCGCCGCATAATTTGGGCGAGGTTATAGACGGGGTACAGGCGCTGATCGCCAATCCGGAACTCGACTCTCTGGATCTCATGGAATATATCAAAGGCCCGGATTTTCCGACTGCCGGTTATATCATGGGCCGGACGGGAATACGTCAAGCTTATACGACGGGGCGCGGTTCCATTACGATGCGGGCCAAAACCACGATCGAAGAGCACAACAACAAGGCGAGAATCATTGTCGAAGAACTTCCTTATCAGGTGAATAAGGCCCGGTTGGTTGAAAAAATCGCCGAGTTGGTTCGCGAGAAGAAGATCGACGGCATCACCGACCTGCGGGATGAGTCCGACCGCAACGGCATGCGCGTTGTGATCGAGCTGCGCCGGGATGTGAATCCGAACATCGTGCTGAACAATCTGTTCAAGCATACGGCGCTGCAAAGCACGTTCGGCATCAATATGCTGGCGATCGTGAACAACGAGCCTAAGATCCTGAACTTGAAGGAAGTCCTCAGCTATTATTTGCAGCATCAGGTTGAAGTTATTCGCCGCCGGACGGAATATGAGCTGAAGAAAGCGGAAGCCCGCGCTCATATCCTCGAAGGTCTGCGCATCGCGCTCGACCACCTGGACGAGGTGATCGCGTTGATCCGCGCTTCCCAAACGACGGAAATCGCCCGCACGGGGTTGATGGAACGCTTTGGGCTGAGCCAGGAGCAGGCCCAGGCGATTCTGGACATGCGTCTGCAGCGTTTGACCGGTTTGGAACGCGAGAAGATCGAGAGCGAGTATCAGGAGCTTTTGCAAAAGATTGCCGAATACCGCGAGATTCTGGCCAACGAATCTCTCGTTCTGCAAATCATCAGCGACGAGCTCCAAGAGATCCGCGACCGCTTTGCGGATGAGCGCCGGACCGAGCTGTTGGTCGGGGAAGAGAGCATCCTGGATGAAGACTTGATTCCGCAGGAAGAAGTCGTCATCACGATCACGCATACCGGGTACATCAAGCGTTTGCCGCTCACGACCTACCGGAGCCAGAAACGCGGGGGACGGGGCGTCGTCGGGATGGATACGAAGGACGATGATTTTGTGGAGCACTTGTTCGTTACGAACTCGCACCACTATCTCATGTTCTTCACCGACCGGGGGAAAGCGTATCGCCTGAAGGCTTACGAAATCCCTGAACTCGGCCGGACCGCGCGTGGGACGCCGATTATCAATCTGATTCAGATTGAGCAGGGCGAAACCGTCAACGCGGTTATTCCGGTTGAGCGCTTCGATGAAGACAAGTATCTGTTCTTCGCGACCCGTCAAGGGGTCGTGAAGAAGACGCCGATCGAAGACTACATCAATATCCGTAGGGGCGGATTGATTGCCGTACATCTGCGCGAAGACGATATTCTGATCGACGTGAAGCTGACGGACGGCAACCAAGAAGTCATCATGGGGACGGCTCAAGGGATGTCCATCCGTTTCCCAGAGAGTGACGTTCGCTCGATGGGCCGCGCCGCAACCGGCGTGAAGGGGATTACGCTCGATGAAGACGATCATCTGATCGGGATGGACGTCATCGTTTCGGATCAGGATGTTCTGATCGTAACCACCAACGGTTACGGGAAGCGTACGCCGGCGTCGGAGTACCGGATTCAAAGCCGGGGCGGTAAGGGGATCAAGACGATCAATGTGACGGAGAAGAACGGTCCTGTCGTCGGTCTTAAAGTGGTTAAAGACGATGAGGATCTGATGATCATCACCGCCAGCGGTACCCTGATTCGGACCAGCATGTCGGGAATCTCCACGATGGGACGGAACACGCAGGGCGTCAAGCTGATCAACATCCGCGAAGACGATGCCGTGGCTACCGTTTGCCGATCGGACAAGACGGAAGAAGAACCGGAGGAAGAGAACCAGAATGAAGAAGGGGGAGTGTCCCTGGAGGACGCTCAACCGGATAACGGTTCCGATTCGGAGGAATAAACAAGCGATAACACCGGATTTCCTTAAGGAGGTCCGGTTTTTTCTATTCTTTACATTACCGCGGAAAAAGGATTGTTGGGCTTCAAGTCTCGTAATATAATGGCGGTAGATAGTTCTTTTTACCCTGGATAGGGGCCTACCCTACATATTTGGAAGATTTAAGGAGAGAGTGAAATCATGGCCAGCGTCCCTGTATTGGATCTGAAACCCGGTTTGAAAATTGTTGAGAACGTACACACTCCGCTCGGTGGATTGTTAATGCACAAAGGAAAAGTGCTTTTGCCTAGAGACCTGGATATCCTGCGTGCGTTTATGGTTCAGCTTGTAGAAATTGAGGACGGGCAAGTTAAAGGGCGCGAGGAAGTGACCGAGGTTTCGGATTCGGCCAAAGCGGGACATGCCGACAACTCATCATCTCATATTGAAAATGAACCGGCCGCGATCGATCAGCTCCACAAAGAATACGACCGGATGCTCCATTTAACCAAGAGCGCCTTTCAATCGGTTCTGGCATCGGAACTGCCTATTTATGAGCTCCGCCATCAAATGGAGGCTTTGATCAAACAGTTGAAATTTTATAACGTGCTTACCTTTACGCCGCGAAATGTGAACGAATACGATTATCTGTTCCATAACGCCATTTTGTCGGCACTTACGTCCTATACGATCGCTCGTTGGCACGGACTTCCGCAGAAAGACTGGATGCAAGTCGCTTTCGCGGGTCTTCTTCATGATATCGGAAATACGAAAATCGATCCGGCGATCCTTTATAAACCGGATTCGTTGACCGGAGAGGAAGCCGAGGAAATGCGAATGCATACGACGTACGGATATCAACAGCTCCGCAAGACGTCGGCCATCAATGAAGGTGTCCGGCTCACGGCTCTTCAGCACCATGAGAAAATGGACGGCTCCGGCTATCCTTTTCACCTTACCGGCGATAAGATTCATATCTACGCCAAAATTGTAGCGGTGGCCGATATTTTTCATGCGATGACCTTAAACCGCAGGTACCGTAAAGCCAAGTCTCCTTATCTGGTCCTGGAGCAGATCAAGTCGGAAGCCTTCGGTAAATTGGATCCCGGCGTGGTTCAAACTTTCGTCGACAAGGTGACGCAGTTCCATCAAGGAACACGGGTCCGGCTTAGCGACGACAGCATTGGGGAAATCGTCTTTTCCGACCGGCAACATCCGACCCGTCCCATGGTCTCTGTGCATGGAGAAATCGTAAATCTTGTACAGGCAAGACATCTGCATATTGAGGAAGTTCTTGCCTAGGGTTGCTTTTTAGGTCGGTTATGGGGTATATTAATATTCGCTGCTGCGGAAGGCAGATGAAGTTTTGAATCAAGAAATAAAAAAAAGCCTAGTTGCTAAAAAATAACTCTTGCGAATTTCCGCAGTTAGTGATATATTATAAGAGTTGCCGCTGTTGATGCGGTGACAAGCGAAAAACGAAGTTGATCTTTGAAAACTGAACAACGAGTGAGTATTAAATGAGAATTAAAATTCTCGTCAGTTTTTCTAAATGAGCAAGTCAAACACTTTATTGGAGAGTTTGATCCTGGCTCAGGACGAACGCTGGCGGCGTGCCTAATACATGCAAGTCGAGCGGAGTTAATCGGGAGCTTGCTCCTGATTAACTTAGCGGCGGACGGGTGAGTAACACGT
>NZ_JAIUDG010000026.1:0-86138 GCF_020179875.1 Paenibacillus sp. alder61 | reverse complement strand
GCTTGCGATAGACCGGTTGAACCGTTCTCTTCGAACGACTGTAAAGACTATCTGATTTTTTAAAATTGACGATTTTGTTTTTGGTGTCATCTTGCCTATGGCGACAATTTAATTATGAAATTAACTTCATATGCAGGAATTCTATGTTATCAAGGTTATCTGAGGGGGGGCTAGTAATAATCGCACCCCTTCAGGGGTAGGCAAAAGCGGCAACGGCCTAGTAGCTTGAACGTAGTAAAAGCTAGCGCCTTTAGACGCGAGCCGGTAATAAGGGCGAAGAGTTTGATATTTTTTGCTATAATGAAAGCAATAGTGTCTATGGGGAATGGAGCGATGGCATGATTTTGCATAAAGGAGAAATTTTATTCCGCCAGGGGGATGAAGGGCTGTTTTTGTACCATATCAAGAGCGGTCTGTTTAAAGTAACCCGGCTGCACGAGAACGGCAATATGGTTCTGTTTAATATTTTATATCCCGGTGAAACGGTTCCCCATCATTCTTTGATTTCGCCAAAAGAGACGCACGGAACGGCTATTGCGCTGATGCGCAGCGAGGTGGAGGCCATTCCGGCGCAGGAGTGGTACCGGGAATTGCAGGAGGATCCGAAGAAGCCGTTGGAAATCGCGCGGCTGCTTCAGGAGAAAGTCCGGTTCATGCAGGAACGGTTGGATCACCTGACCGTCGGTACCCCGGCGGAGCGTTTGGAATTGCTGACCAAATGGCTCGGACAGCACGCCCATGGCGTGCCGCTGACGGAATATTTGACCCAGGAGGAGATCGGCCAATTGATCGGCGTCCGCCGCGAAACCGTGAACCGTCTGCTGCGTCAGCACGCGGCCTCCGAATAAAACAACCCCGGCAAAGACCGTATCTTGCGGATCTTTGCCGGGGTTGTTTTTGCATTTCAAGGCTTAATTCATTTCGTTTTCCAAGCTGTCCGCCGGTCCGAAGAATTCGAAATGAATCCGTTCCTGCGGTACGCCCCATTCCTTGAGCGCACGGTTGATCGCCCGCATAAAGGGAACGGGACCGCAGAAATAGAAGTCCGCTTCGGGGCTCGCGACCGATTGCAGCCAGGGCAAGTCAATGTAGCCGGTTTTGTCGCAGCTTTCGCCCGGGGCCGGCGTTTCATAAATATGATAGGCGGTGAGCCGGTCCGCATGCCGGCTTGCCAGCTGGTCGATATGCTCCTTCATCGCGTGGTGGCTGCCGCAGCGGGCGGCGTGGATGTAAGTTGCTTTGCGGCTGCCGCCTTGCCGGAGCATCGTTTCCAGCATGCTGACCATCGGCGTCAAGCCGACCCCGCCGCTCAGCAGCACAACCGGCAGGGTCTTGCTTTGGTCCAGCATGAAGTCTCCGGCCGGAGCGCTGATCTCCAGCACATCGCCCTCCTGGATCCGGTTGTGCAGATAGGTGGATACAATCCCGGCGGGCTTGTCGCCGATAGCATCTTCGCGCTTGACCGAGATTCTGTAGTATGGTTGCCCGGGAGCGGCCGATAAACTATAGTGGCGGAGATGCGTGAACTCCTGACCCTCTGGTTTGACGCGAACGGTGATGTACTGACCGGGTTCATAGTCGGCGATCTCTTTCCCGTCCTCGGGTTTCAGGTAGAAGGAGGTGATGACGTCGCTCTCCTTGACTTTGCGGTCCACCACAAAGCGGCGCCAGCCCCGCCAGCCGCCTTTTTTCAGCTCGGCTTCCTTGTACATTTCCGCTTCGACGCTGATAAATACATCCGCGATAACGCCGTAGGCTTTGGCCCAGGCAGCGATAATTTCATCCGTCGCGGCGTCGCCGAGCACGGTCTTGATCGCCGCCAGCAGATTTTCGCCGACGATCGGATAATGCTCCGGCTGGATGCCCAATGCGCGGTGTTTTTGGGCGATCCCGCGGACGACCGGAAGAATTTCCTCCAGCCGATCGATATGGGCGGCCGCCGCGTAAACGGCGTTGGCCAAAGCCGTAGGCTGCTTACCCTGACGCTGATTGGCGTGGTTAAAAATATTAAGCAGTTCGGGGTGGTTTTTGAACATCATTTGATAGAATTGTTTGGTAATGGTCTGTCCGTGGACTTCAAGCACCGGAACGGTGGACTTGATTACTTCAATCGTTTTGGTATCTAACACGATCAAACCTTCTTTCTGTTGGCTTATTCCTTTACATAACAAGTATAGACAGCCCGATTGCGGCGGAATTGTGAGTTTGGTCACATCAAAAATTTCTGAAATGTGAATTTGAAGAAAATGCAATGAAAATTATCACACTTCCGGGATAATTTAATGTTTCCCTGGGGCAAGCTGTTTAGTCATCATGAAGACTGTGTTATAATAAGAATAGATAAAAAACAGAAAGGATCAGGATACCATGTGTTCCCGAAGGACGAATTCCCCAAGGACGATTTGGAAACGTTATGATCTCTCTTATACTTAGCTTCTTTCGTGGAGCGTCGGTTTACGGCCAACAACCCTACGAAAGAAGCGTGTGATGATGCGAAGGATGAAGTCCTCAAGGACCTTCTTTGGCGTAGGGGATGGCCGTAAGGTCAACAAATCTACGATAAGAGGGATTCCGAATGAGGAAATGGACAGATTGGAAGATTGACGGCAAGTCATGGATGACGATGATGTTCGGAACGTTTGTATTGGCATTTACGTATTATCATATTAATTTTCAGAACGGCTTGTCCGAAGGCGGTTTTGTCGGCTTGGCTCTGTTGGGCAAGTATTTGCTTGATGTGCCTCCGGCGCTTTCGATGATCCTGATGGACATTCCGATTTTTATTGCGGCGTTCTTTTTGCGAGGCAGAAAGTTTATCGTAAATACGCTGATAGCCTCGATGGCCTTTTCGGTGCTCTATGATCTTTGCGAGCGGTTTTCGCCGCTGCATATCGATCTCGGGGCCAATTTACCGCTGGCGGCTCTTTTGTCGGGCCTGTTGACCGGTTTCGGGGCGGGGCTCGTCATACGAAGCGGCGGCGCCACGGGCGGGGATGATATTTTGTCCCTGTTGATCAGCCAGTGGTCCGGCATCAAGATCGGAACGGTGTTTATTCTGCTCGACGCCGTCGTTCTTACGATTTCGTTGCTGTATTTACCGTTTAGAGAAACGATGTATACTGTGATGGCCGTTTTGATCGCCGGCAAGATGATCACTTGGACCGTTCATTATGGAAGAAGAGAGGTCGCGCCGCGGCCAGTTCCTTATGGCATGAAAAAGAAAACAGCTCGAGCCTAAAGCCCGAGCTGTTTTTTTGCGCATTTTTTTAAGATGACGCTTCTTGATTCTATTTCTCCTCCGCGGGATGGTTCTTGTCCCATTCCTCCGCTTTGGCGGTGCCGATGGCGATGGCGCGCCCTTCCTCATAGCCTTCATCAAGCAGGGCATTGGCGATTTCAACCGCTTTGTTTCGCACCCGGGGGCTGAGATTCTTCATGGACGGCGGATAATCCTGCTTATTCCACGGCATGGCGATCTCCTCCTTCTCCTTGTCTCTTCAGTATCTCATTACCCCTCAGGCGGATGCGGAAAACTTGGGAGTTAAGTTCGCCAGGAGCCCTGCTGCTTGCGGATCAGTACAATCTGGCCGGCATGGTACGCATCGTGGAGCAGCCAGCGTGCGATCTCTTCGCCGAGCGGCACGTGGCTTGCCTTACTGGAGTATGGGGCCTGCAGGTCACTTTCCTGCAGGGCGGCAAGAGCCTCGCGAAGAGCGGCTGCGGTCCGCTCCGTCTCGGTGACGAGGGCGCTCCATCCTTCCGCGCCCGAGGGATGCTCCAAATCGCCGAACGTTTCTTCGTTGGTTTGAACCCCGGGCGCATTGGCGATGTTCCGGAGACGGTTGAGAATTCGTTTGTTGAAATACTGGATATGGTTGAGTGTTTCGCGGATGGAATTGCCGCCGCCCGGCGGCTTCCATTCCGCTTGCTCCGGCGTCAGGCCCCGCAGGGCAACCGACAGCGGAACGACCCATTCCTCGTGGTCCCAGGTATTGTCCTTCTGCAAAACGAGTAAGTCAACAGCATTCGTGCTCATTGTCCCATCTCCTTTTCAATGTAACTGGTGAAGTGGCAATTAAGGGGTTACAATGAGATTGTAGCATACTAAAGATTGGATGTAACTACTTAAATTAATATTAGATAGTTACAGGGAAGGCGGGACTGATTTGGAAACGCTGTGGAGCGATTTTATAAATAGCGAATGGCATGATTGGAAAGGAAGCGGGCGTTCCGAGGACCGGCTGGGGCAAGAAAAATGGCAGCGCTATTTTCTAACGCAATGGCAGTTGCCGGCGCCTGTTCCGGCGGACGAAGATACGGTCGCGGCGATGAGAAGCTTCCGTGAACGGCTTCATGGGATGTCCGTACGGTTAGCCGCGGGGAAGACGCTGGCGGAGGAGGATTTCGCTTACCTTAATTCCATCCTGGATAAGGGGGCGGTTAAGCGGAGGATAGAACCGGAGAGCGGCTCGGTTCGCATGCGTTTGCTCGGGGTCGGCGAGAACTGGGAACAAGTCATGGCCGAGGTGGCCGCGAGCTTCGCCGAGACGTTGATCCGGGGGGAAGGCGCGCGAATCCGGGTTTGCGAGAATCCCGACTGCCGCTGGATTTTCTATGATGATACCCGGAACCGGACCAAGAAGTACTGCGATCATAAAATGTGCGGGAACCTTATGAAGGTCCGCCGGTTCCGCGCCAAGCGGAGGGAAGAAGGGTGAAGTTGACGACCTGCGCATGACGGCAACTTCACCGGGTTCCCGGGAATGATCCGCTTTTCAAACAAAACCGACTTCGGGTAAGGCCATCAGGAGGTGGCGATATCCCGCTTTTTCAAACGTCGGATAGACGCGGAACAAAAAATGAGCATATAGGCCAGATTCACCGTCCAAAACAATAAGTTTTGAGCGTCCGTCAACTCATTTTGATTCAGCGCGCCCATCCCGATCGTGAGGAGGGAAAACGGAAAGAACAGGCCCAGTTTGGCGACATACATCCCCAAACCGAGCATGACCGCGCAAAGACTGATGCCAATGGGCGTAGCGAAGCTGCGGATTCGCAGCGATAACGAAAGCTGCAGTGCCACGACGGATAAGGAAGCGTACCAGCCCCGCAGCATCCAGCCAACCGTTTCCATGGGGAACGGCCCGGGGAGGGAAAAAAGCGTGCCCGCAAGCCAATAGAACCCCATAAACAGCACCTGGGCAAGCAGAACCAATAGGCCGACGACGATCCATTTGGCCAATACCACGCTGGCGATCGAGACGGGAGCGGTTAATGTGACGTTCCAGTTTCGGTTCAGGTGCTCCAGCCTACACACGTAGGAACAGCAAATGGCAATCAGGATAGGCAGGAAGAACTCTCCGTAAAACAGGCCGACCTGCGTCCACAGACTATACCAGCCGTTATTCAGGACGCCTTGGTTGAAATAAAAATTGGCGCATCCGATCAGCAGGCTTAGGATCGGCAGGGCGGCGAGCGCGAAGCCGATCCGGGAATGCCGCAATTTGAGCCATTCAGCGGAAATACTCCTTAACATCAAGTTTCCTCCTTAGATTTCCTGCCGGGTAACGTGAAGATTTCCGGCGGTATAAAGCAGGAGCGCTATTATAAATGCGGCCGCACTCCATCCATAGTCGAGCGGCTGTGACACATAGACGCCCGATGCGTCGGCGTAACGGTAAGTAACGGGGCTGAGATCCAGGTAGTAGGACCATAGCAAAACATGTCTGACCGCGGCGGGAAAAAGCCCGGACGTCATGCCGATCAGCCCGCCCAACATACCGAGAGACAACGCGAAAGTTTGATTTTTGACGGCGAGGGAAATCCACTGCTGCAGCGCCGTAACCGCAAAAGTCGTCAGCGTGGCGCCTGCAAGAAACCGGGCCAGCATACCGACCGGCGGAGCGTCGGACATATTCATGACAAGGCCGAATACGGTCATGAGCAGAGCCTGCCCAAGAAGGCCGAAGAAGAGCAGGCTGTTGGCGCAGATATACTTTGCCGCATAAAGACGGCTGCGGCTCACATTGGTGGCCGCCAGCATTTTCCACGTGTTCCCTTTGTGTTCCATGTCGCAGACGCGGGAGACCACGATGGCCGATAGAATGGGCATAAAGAGCCCGTTCATGGAGGCGATCGTAAAGAGGACGGACTCCCATACGGCATGATCGGGATTGCGGGCGATGGAACGGCTGACGGACATGAAGGTCCACAGCAGCTCCACGGCGAGAAACAGGAGAATCATGATCCCTATTTTTTTGCGGCGAATTTTGAAGTATTCCAATCCCAACAGGTTCACAAGCTTCGCCCCTTTCCCGTCAGCTCCAGGAAAATATCCTCCAAACTTTTGCTCTGCTCCTCGATTCGGATAACGGGAATGTCCTGCGCGACAAGCAGTCTGTTGATTCCCGCCACCTGCGCATCGTCAAGATCGCCAAGCTCAAGACGGCCGTTGTTCTGGACCGGATGGTAGCCTTGGGTAAGCAGCAAGCGTTCCGCGCCGGCGTTGTTTCCCGTTTTGAGCGTGATGGAAGTGCTGCTCTTTCTCCGCAGGCTATCCATAGTGCCCTGAAACAACAAGTTGCCTTCGTTGATAATGCCCACTGTGGTGGCGATTTGTTCGACTTCCGACAGCAGGTGGCTGGAGAGGAGTACCGTCATCCCGTAACGCCCGGGCAAAGACTTGATAAGCTCGCGGATTTCGCCGATGCCGGCGGGGTCCAGGCCGTTCGTCGGTTCGTCGAGAATCAGCAGTTTGGGAAAAGAGAGAAGGGCCATGGCGAGCCCTAGCCTTTGCTTCATGCCGAGCGAGTACTGTTCGGTTTTTTTGTCTTTTTGATTCTCCAGCCGTACGATCCGGAGCGCCTCATCGACGTTGCGGTCGGGCGCGTTTCGCAGGCGTTGGATGATCCTCAAATTTTCCAATCCCGTCAAATGTCCGTAGTAGGAGGGGGATTCGATTAGCGACCCGGTGCGCTTTAGAATAAAAGGGCGCTGTTTGCTCAAGCTTTGCCCAAAGAGCCGCAAACTCCCTTCCGTAGGCTTGATAAGCCCGAGCAACATTTTTAGTGTGGTGGTTTTACCGGCTCCGTTCGGGCCCAAAAAACCATAGATTTCTCCCTCCCCGACCACAAGATCGACTTTATTGACGCGGTGGATGCCCGCATAAGTTTTGGTCAGGCTTTGCGTTTGTACGATAGCCGAAGCGCTCATATGTACCGTCAACTCCATTCCGGTGATATTAGTTTAGGATATCTCCTTAGGTTCACTTTATAGGGCCCGGCTTTCCCGATGCTGAAGAGAACCTTACATCAACCTTAAATGAAGGGCATCGGCTCGGATTGTCCGCATGTTCATGTATAATGAAAGTCGGGTGATACAGGATGGAGAATATGAGAGACAAAAAAATATTAATTGTCGATGACGAACCGGAAATCAGGATGATGATTGAAAGATTTTTGAGAAAAGAGGGCTTTTTTCGCATTTATTCGGCGGCGGATTGCGCTTCGGGCTTATCGGTATGCCGAGCGAACAAACCGGATATCGCGATCCTCGATATCATGCTGCCCGATGGCGACGGATTCTCGCTGCTTTCTTCCATTCGCCAGTTCTCCAGTATGCCGGTCCTCTTTCTATCCGCCCGGGGCGAAGATGAAGACCGGTTGCTGGGGCTGGGGTTGGGGGCCGACGATTACCTCGTGAAGCCGTTTTTGCCGCGCGAGTTGGTTCTGCGGTTGATGGCGATCTTAAAACGGGTATATTCCCCTGCCCGGGAAGAAAGTCTCCCGGTTTTCCGGTTGGGCGGCCTGACCGTCGACTTGGAAGGAGCCGTCATCCTCGGAGGGAGTACGGACATGCCGCTAACCGCCAAGGAACACGGCATCCTTGTCAAGCTGTATGAAAACCGCGATCGGATCGTGACGAACGATGCGCTCTGCCAGGCCGTTTGGGGGGACGACAGCTACGGCTACGAAAATACGCTGATGGTCCATATTCGACGCATCCGCGAGAAAATCGAGCCGGATCCCTCCAGCCCGATATACCTCCTAACCGTAAGAGGACTGGGCTATAAGCTGCTGGTAAAGGAGAAGCATTAAAGTGGAAGCGATTCTTCGGATTTTACGCCGGTTCGTCGCCACGACCATTCTCGTTTCGATCGGTGTGCTTATTTTTAACTTCGTGTTGCTTGGCGTTTTGGTGTTTAAGGAAATCAGTCAAGCTCCCTCTCCCGAAGGCGTAGTCAAAAAAGTCGCCCAAGGCTTGGGCAAGCGGGACGGCGGGTATCGGTTGGACGAGCGCGCGGCCGAACTGCTTACGCAACATCGGGCCTGGGCCATGCTGCTCGGAGAAGAGGGAAAGGTGGAGTGGGACTATCAACTGCCGTCCGATGTGCCGCGGAGCTATAATCTGATCGAGGTAAGCCAATTTTCGCGCTATTATTTAATGGAATACCCGGTCTACATCTGGAAGCACGGTGACGGCCTGGTTGTGGTGGGATACCCGAAGAAAAGCCATTGGAAATATCAATTGGATTTTCTGCCCGAATGGGTTAGATCCTTGCCGCTGCGACTCCTGACGCTGCTACTGCTCAACGTGACGCTTGCTCTGCTGGTCTCTGTTCTGATCGGCACGCGGCTGATCCGGAGGATACGTCCTCTTGTGGAGGGGGTGCTGCGGCTTCCGAGGGAAGAAACGGTCGAGCTCGACTCCAAAGGGATATTCGGGGATTTGGCCCGGAGCATTAATTCCGTATCGGACATGCTTCAGAAAAAGACAGCGTCGTTGAAGGCAAGGGATGAAGCGCGTTCCAACTGGATTGCCGGGATTTCCCATGATATCCGGACGCCGTTGTCGATGATTCTCGGTTACGCGAGCGAGATGGAGGACAGTCCGGACCTGCCGCAGGAGCAGAGGCACCAGGCGGGAATTATCCGGCGTCAGGGCGAAAGGCTGCGCTCGCTTGTAAGCGACCTGAATTTGGTCTCGATGCTCGAATATGAAATGCAGCCCTTGCATATGAAGCCCGTGAGACTGGCGGTGCTGGCGAGACAGGTGGTTGCGGATCTTTTGAACAACGGGCTGGACGAGCGTTACGACATAGAATTGCAACTGGCCGACGAGGCGGTTCAGATCAACGGGGACGAGAAGTTGCTGCTTCGGGCTATTGAAAATCTGGTGCAAAACAGCGTGCGCCACAACCCGCAAGGCTGCAGGATCGTAATACGAAGTTCTCTGTCCGAGGACCGCTCACGGTACCGTCTGATCGTAACGGACGATGGGAAGGGGATCCCGCAGGAGCAGCTGGCTGAAATTACCGAGCTGCCGTATTCCTCAAAAAGGAAGAAGCCCGTTCAGCAAGGCCATGGGTTAGGGGTGCCGATGGTCGCGAGGATCGTGCAGGCGCACCGGGGCGAGCTTACGCTCGAAAGCGGCGGGGAGCGAAGCGGGCTTCAAGCTGTCATGGAGTTTCCTTCACTCCTGTGAAGCCGGACTTCGTCTATTGGGCCTATCGATACGAAAAAAGCGGCAGCCGGCGGGAATGGGTTCTTCCCGCCGGCTGCCGCTTTGTCTTCCTGCGAAGCGATAACTTCGTTATTCGTTCTCGGAAGGAGAGTCGAACAAATAGAGATATTCTCCGTAGCCTTCCTTCTCCAAATCCTCTTTCGGGATAAAGCGGAGAGCCGCGGAATTGATGCAGTACCTCAGTCCCGTCGGTTCGGGTCCGTCTTCGAACACATGTCCCAAATGGGAGTCGCCTTGCCGGCTGCGGACCTCCGTCCGAATCATAAAGTGGCTCGTGTCGGTCTTTTCCTTGATGCTGTACTCGCGCAGTGGCCGCGTAAAGCTCGGCCAGCCGCAGCCCGCATCGTATTTATCGCGCGAGCTGAACAGCGGCTCGCCCGAAACGATATCCACATAGATGCCGTCTTCCGTATGATCCCAATATTCTCCGGTAAACGGACGTTCCGTGGCGTTGTTTTGCGTTACTTCGAACTGAATCGGGGTTAGCCGTTTCTTGAGCTCCTCGGGGTCGGCCGGACCTGACCAATGGCGCTCGATGAAATCCTCGCGTCCCGATCCCTTGCGGTAACGCTTGTAGTGCCCCGGATTCTTCTTGTGGTAATTTTGATGGTATTCCTCGGCCGGGTAGAACGGAGCGGCGGGCAGGATTTGCGTAGCGATCGGTTTGCTGAACCGGCCGCTTGCGGCTAGCTCGCGCTTCGACTGCTCGGCTTCTTCACGCTGCCGTTCATTATGATAAAAAATCGCTGTCCGGTAAGATTCGCCGCGATCATGGAATTGCCCGCCCTCATCGGTGGGGTCGATTTGCTGCCAGTAAAGCTCTAGGAGCTTGCGGTAAGGAAAGATAGCCGGGTCAAATTTGATCTGTACGGCTTCATAGTGACCGGTTTGTTCGGAGCACACTTCTTCATAAGTCGGATTCTCCGTCCTGCCTCCGGTATACCCCGAAATGATGCCATGGATGCCCGGGAGTTCCTCAAAGGGCGAAACCATGCACCAAAAACACCCTCCGGCAAAAGTGGCCAGCTCCAGTTTGGAAGCCTGCGATGGATTCAAGCTGATCCCTCCGTTTCGATTTGGCGATTAGTTAAGGTCATGAGTCGGGGGTGATTCCGGCTTCCATTATAGCGTGTTTTGGCAGAAATCCCAAACCGCCCGGTGGTCAGGTTTTCCATAATTTCCGGTACACCGTTAAAATAGCGAGAACAAACAGCATGTAAACGGCAATGGCTCCGGCGGCAAGCCAGGGGCGATCGAACAGGGAAGCGCCCAAATAAGCATAGAAGAACATGCTGGGCAGTTTGCCGATAACCGATGCGGCGAGATAGACGGAGAACCGGATTCCGTAAGCGCCGGCATAAACATTCACGGCCGTTTGCGGCAGAACCGGGATCAGCTTGCAGACGACGATCGCTGTAAAAGGACGCCGATCGATCGCCGCCGTTATGCGTTCGAGCGGCTTGAACCGGCCGCTCCATCCGCGGGCGGCATGGCCGAAACCGTAGGCGGCTCCCCAGTAATACGCCGCGCCCGCCAAGGTGGAGCCGATCAGCGTGATGAAGCCGCCCCAGAAAGCTCCCGCCGCAAAGCCCGCCGCCGCGATGACCAGCCGATAAGGCATGACGGGAAAGACGGCCAGCAGCGTGGACAGGGCGAGAAGCATCCAAAGCGGCGGCCCCGCGGTCAGCCAGCGGGAGAGCTCATGCCGGCAAGCGAAAGCCAGAACAAAGGCGGCGGCATAAACCGCCAGCGCCATCCAATTTTTCATGAAGACTCCTCTCAACCTCATTCTATCTAAATACTATATCAGTTCATGTATCTCTCAAACTTGTCGACGGAAAAATCTAGCGCTTTTATCATCGCCATGCTATAATAATCTCAATTTAACATGCATGGTTCCCAAAGGGGAGTAGCTGTTACAATAAAGTCGTCATTACGGGTTGTAAGCCCCGGCTTTATTGGCAACCTTTCGTTGTTAGCGAGACCTTTGCCCGGTGCGAGTATTGGGTAAAGGTCTTTTTGATGCGTATATGCGTCGTGCCCAATACAAGCACGGCGTATTTTTTTTGCGCCGGAAGCCAGCGTATGGATAGGACAGAAAGGGGAGAGAGCATGGATTTTTTGAGTGTAGATTTTTGGACCGCCCTATTTTCCATCATCCTGATCGACCTTGTACTGGCCGGTGACAATGCCATTGTAATCGGACTTGCGGCGAGAAACGTTCAGAAGGCGGACCAGAAGAAAGTCATTTTGTGGGGAACCCTCGGTGCGATCATCGTTCGTGTTATCATGACGGTCCTGGTGCTGCAACTGCTCAATATTCCGGGACTTCGTCTTGTCGGGGGGCTTGCGTTGCTATGGATCGCTTACAAGCTGCTGGTAGAAGAGAAGAGCCACGAGATTAACGCCGGCAACCAAATGTGGGCGGCCATCCGCACGATTATCATCGCCGATACGATGATGGGCCTGGACAACGTGTTGGCCGTCGCGGGCGCCGCACACGGCGATTACACGCTCGTCATTGTCGGACTGGCCGTATCGGTGCCGATCATGGTATGGGGCAGTACGATCATCCTCCGGCTGACGGAGCGTTATCCGGTCGTCATTACGATCGGGGCGGCCGTTCTGGCTTGGACAGCCGCGAAAATGCTGGTCGAAGAGCCGTTGATTCATGACTGGTTCGCGATGGCATGGGTCAAGTACGGTTTTGAAGTCATCGCCATCATCCTGGTCGTCGGCATCGGACTCATGATGAAGAAGAAGAAAGAGCGCTTGAACCAAATCGATCAAAAGCTAAAACAGGGCAACCTGCCGACCTAAGGCCGGATAACCCCGCTGAACCTAAACGCCGCCGTCGACTTCCGCCAGGAAGGGACGGCGGCGTTTGCTTTCAGTTCGGTTCGGCGCCGGTATTCCGGGCGGTTTGGCGGTACTGCTTCGGCGACATGCCGAAACGTTTGCGAAACACCTTGTGAAAGTAGTTATAGCTCGGAAATCCAGAGCTTTCGGCCACATGCTCCAAAGTCAGCGGGCTGAAAATGATCCGCTCGCGGGCCATGTTCAGCCGGACCTCGAGCGTGTACTGGATGATGCTCGTGTTGAACGTTTCCTTGAACAGGTGGACGGCACGGGAAACGCTGATTCCCACATGAGCGGCGGCGTCCTCCAACTTGAATGGAATGGCGGCGTTTTCCTCGATATAATTTTTGATCCTGTGGGCAAGGTAGGTCGGATAAGTGGTGGGCAGCGGCTGCTGCAGCAAATTCCGGTCGATATCCATGCACAGAATCTTTAGGTAATATTCGGCGATTTCGGGAGAAGGATTGGAAATCCGCCGCTGCTCCAGCATAATCTGCCGGAAAACCCCGAGAATCCCTTCGGAGAGAGGGACCTTGACTTTTCTCGGGCGGTCCGTTTTAGTCCACCAGGATTCCACCCATTCCCCGGCCAGAAATATATGATAATCCCCGCTGTTTACCACAGGCTCCCCAAGCGCCGTCTCCTCGGCGTCGATCCGCAGCTCATAGGGCTGGCCGGGGGCGACGAGCAGAAGATCCCCCGGTTCCAGCAGCTCCAGGTTGCCGGACAGGCGGGTGCGGCAGCGGCCGGAAGCCTGCAGCCGAATCAGGTAACTTTCTAAACCTTCCGGCTGGAAAATGTGGAAAGGCTTGCTGTGAAGCGAATAACCGGCTAGCAATATCTGCAGGTTTTTGTGATCCATAAATGGCTTTCCCCTGTACTTTTAAAAAAATAATGACCAGATCGTTCATGTTTTAATCATATTATTCATTTTACAATAAGACAATTTGAAATACCATGTAGGTGAGTCTAATGACACCACGATCGCTTCCTGGGAGGAGTGATGAGAATGACAAAAATGAAAGTCGGGATGATCGGCTGCGGGAACATCAGCCCTGCCTATTTAACGTATCTCGCCCGGAGCGAAGTCGTTGAGGTGCATGCCTTGGCCGATCTGCTACCCGAAAAGGCTCATGAGCGGGGAGCCGAGTTCGGCATTGCAAACGTATGCACAGTGGAGGAATTGCTGAATCATCCGGAAATCGAACTGATCCTGAATTTGACGGTCCCTTCGTCGCATGCTTCGGTTAATATGAATGCGCTTCAAAAAGGGAAGCACGTTTATGTGGAGAAGCCTTTATCCGTCTCGCTCGAGGAGGCGAAAGCGACGCTGGAGTTGGCCGAAGCCAAGGGGCTGCGCGTCGGCTGCGCTCCCGATACTTTTCTCGGGGCGGGTATCGAAACGAGCCGGCGAGCCATCCAGGATGGCTTGATCGGCAAGCCTGTAGCGGCCACCGCGTTTATGATGGGCGGCGGTCCGGAAAATTGGCATCCGAATCCGGCGTTTTTCTATGCCGAGGGCGGCGGTCCGATGTTTGACATGGGGCCCTACTATTTGACCGCGCTCGTGCAATTGCTGGGGCCGATTTCGCGCATTAGCGCGATCGTCTCCCCCCCGGGTCCCGAGCGAAGTATTCAAACGGGACCCCGGGCGGGCGAGAGCATCCCGGTACGGACGCCCACGCATTACAGCGGGAGGCTGGGTTTCGCCTCAGGGGCGGTGGGCACCTTGGTGACCAGCTTCGATATCCCCGGCGGAAGCGCGCTTCCTTCCATGGAGATTTACGGTACGAAAGGAACGCTGAGCGTGCCCGATCCGAATTATTTCAACGGCGAGGTCAAGGTGCGGCTTCACGGCGACGAGGAGTGGCGTCCGGTGCCGCCGGCGTTTGAGAGCGGACCGAATGAGCGGGGGCGTGGCCTGGAGGATATGGCGAGGGCGATTGCGTCGGGCGAAGGGCATCGGGCCAGCGGGGCCGCGGCCTACCATGTACTTGAGGCGATGCACGCATATGAGCGTTCATCCCGAGAGGGCCGCCATATCGAGCTGTCCAGCGCATTCATGCTTCAAACCGCCAAATGACGAGCCATAATATGGCCAACCCACCAAAAATCCAATTGTAGAGGTGATTAATTATGGTTAAAGTAGGTTTACAGCTTTATACCGTACGCGAAGCCATGGAGCGCGATTTTGAAGGTACGCTTCGGAAGGTCGCCGGTCTTGGCTACCAGGGTGTGGAATTTGCCGGATTTTACGGGCGGACGCCCGAACAGGTCAAGGCGATTCTGGAGGAGACCGGCCTGGTTGCTTTAGGAGCCCATACATCGTACGGACGGCTTCTTCACGCTTTGGATGAAGAGATCGCGTTTAACAAGGCGATCGGCAACCGCTATCTTATTTTCCCTTATTTGGAGGAGAAAGACCGCGAACGCTGGGAAGAAGTCATTGAAGACATGAAGCGGATCGGTCAAAAATGCGTCGACGCGGGCATGGTGCTCTTCTATCATAACCATGAATTTGAATTGACCGAGGAGTTGGACGGGCAGCCCGTTCTGGACGCCATCTTCGCCAAAATTCCGCCGGAGTTGATTCAGATGGAACTGGATTCCTGCTGGGTCAGCTATGCGGGATTCGATCCGCTGGAGTATATTTCAAGATACAGCGGGCGTCTGCCTTTGCTTCATTTGAAAGACATGGTGATCAAGACGGACGGAACGGCGGAGACCGTGGAACTCGGCCAAGGGGAAGTGGCGATCAAGGATGTTGCCGACGCGGCGATCTCCGCAGGCGTGGAATGGCTTGTCGTAGAGCAGGATCATTGCGCCGGCGACGCGTTGGAGAATATCAAAACGAGTATGGATTGGGTGCGGGATTACGGAAATCAAGGAGGACGAATCAATGTCTAAAATTTTGAAAGTTGCGATTATCGGTTGCGGGGGCATCGCCAACGGCAAACATTTGCCGAGCCTGGCGAAACAGCCGCAGGTTCAAATGACGGCGTTCTGCGATATCGTTGAGGAGCGCGCGGCCAAGGCTGCGCAAGAGTACGGCGCGGAAGGCGCGAAAGTTTATACGGATTACCGCAAACTGCTTGAAGAAACGGATGTGGATGTAGTTCACGTCTGCACGCCGAATGATTCCCACGCGGAAATTACGGTCGCTTCGCTGGAGTCCGGCAGACACGTCATGTGCGAGAAGCCGATGGCCAAAACGGCGGAACAAGCGCGTCAAATGCTGGATGCGGCCAAACGGACCGGGAAAAAGCTGAGCATCGCTTACCAGAACCGCTTCCGCGACGACAGCTTGTTCCTGAAGCAAGTTTGCGAAAACGGCGAACTGGGCGATATCTACTTCGGCAAAGCGCTGGCGCTGCGACGCCGGGCGGTACCGACTTGGGGGGTATTCCTGGACGAAGAGAAACAAGGCGGGGGCCCGCTAATCGATATCGGCACCCATGCATTGGACTTGACGCTGTGGCTGATGGATAACTACGAGCCGAAAAGCGTAACCGGGTCGGTGTTCCATAAGCTGGGCGGCCGTGCGAATGCCGCCAACGCGTTCGGCCCTTGGGATCCGGAACAATTCAAAGTGGAGGATTCCGCCTTTGGCTTCATTACGATGAAGAACGGAGCGACGATCGTACTGGAGTCCAGTTGGGCCCTCAACGTCCTCGACTTCGGGGAAGCGAGAACCTTGCTGTGCGGCACGGAAGGCGGGGCGGATATGAACGACGGGCTGCGTTTGAACGGCGAAAAATTAAGCCGGCTTTACGAAACGAAAGTCGATTTCGGATCCGGCGGGGTGGCGTTCTTCGAGGGTCAGCAGGAAAACGATGCGACCCGCGAAGCCAGATACTGGGTAGAAGCCATCCTTGAGGACAAGGAACCGCTCGTTAAGCCGGAGCAGGCCCTTGTTGTAACGGAAATTCTTGAAGCGATTTACGAGTCGGCGAAAACAGGAAAAACGGTATATTTTGACTAATTTATAACAAGACACTCAAAACATCTTGATATAGGAGGTAGGGACATGAAGTTAGGTGTTTTTATGGTTCTGTTCGGCGGCCGCCCGTTTGAGGAGGCGCTGGATCTTATCGCCGCGCAAGGGTTGAAAGCGGTCGAGATCGGCACGGGCGGACATCCCGGCAATTCGCACTGCAATCCGGACGAACTGCTGGGCGATAAAACGGCCCTCAGCAATTTCAAGAAAGCGGTGGAGTCTCGGGGCTTGACCATCAGCGCGCTAAGCTGCCACGGCAACCCGCTCCATCCGCAAAAGGCGATCGCCCAAGAATTTCACGACGTTTTCGTAAAAACGGTGCAGTTGGCTGAACAATTGGAAGTTCCGGTTGTGAATACCTTCTCGGGCTGCCCGGGCGATCACGAGGACGCCAAGTATCCGAACTGGCCTGTGGCTCCCTGGCCTAACGACTTCCAGGAGATTTTGGACTGGCAATGGAAGAACAAAGTGATTCCTTACTGGACCGAGTGGGGAAAATATGCGGCGGACCACCATGTAAAAATAGGGCTGGAGCTCCATGGAGGATTTTCCGTTCACACGCCGGCCACGCTTCTCCGCTTGCGCGAAGCGGCGGGCGAAGTGATCGGAGCGAACCTGGATCCGAGCCATATGTGGTGGCAGGGCATCGATCCGGTTCAAGCGATTTCGATTCTGGGCCGCGCGGGTGCGATTCACCATTTCCACGCCAAAGATACGACGATCGATCCCGTGAATGTGAATCGCCACGGCATTACGGACATGCAGCCGTACACGGCTATGTTGGACCGCGCATGGCAGTTCCGGACCGTCGGCTTCGGGCATGACATGAAGACCTGGGCGGACATTATCAGCGCACTTCGTCTGCACGGTTACGATTACGTAGTAAGCATCGAACATGAAGATGGCCTGATGTCCACCGAGGAAGGCTTCACCAAGGCCGTGAAGAACCTTCAGCAAGTGCTGATCGAAGATTCGGCGTCAGACATGTGGTGGGTATAACTGGCGGAGAAGGGAATATAATTTAGCAGTAGCGGCTGCCGCCCGGCAGCCGTTTTTTTGAGAGCATCAAATTCGCACCCCTTCCCTTGGTGTTTTTTTGCACAAAAATATGCTATGATGAAATATACTAACTAAATGTAAGCTAACACCGATAAATCCGGTTTTAACAACGATGGGGTGAGAACGTTATGGAAGAAAACCAGCATGCGATGTGTCCGCGTTTTGAGTCGGCCTTCGTCATCCTCGGCAAACGTTGGAACGGTCTGATTATTCATACGCTGATGAGCGGACCGAAACGGTTTAAGGACATATCCAACGGCATTCCGGCCATGAGCGATAAAATGCTCTCCGAACGAATGAAGGACTTGGAGAACGAGGGGATTGTAGTCAGACATGTCTACCCTGAAACCCCCGTACGCATCGAATACGAGCTTACGGAGAAGGGGAAGGCGCTCAGTCCGGTAATGGAGCAGGTCCAGCACTGGGCGGAGGCGTGGATCGAGTAGGACAACGTGCCGTTATCCTGCGGGGAGGCGGCACGAAATATATGGAAAGTGGGTGTACTTGTGGCTGAGGTAATCGTAATCGGAGCGGGACCGGCTGGTTCCAGCGCAGCCTTGTTTCTCGCTAAGGCAGGGAAGGAGACCCTCGTTCTGGACAGCAACGCCAGTATGACGAAGCGGGCTTGGATTGAGAACCATTACGGGGCAAAGGATATTTCCGGTCCGGATTTGCTGACAATCGGTCGGGAGCAGGCCCAGAAATTCGGCGCCAAGTTTATCGAAGAGAAGGTAACGGTAGTCGATACGAACGGCGGCTCCAAGGTGACGGTAAAAACGGAGAGCGGCCGCAGTTACGAAGCGGCTCATGTGATTCTGGCGACAGGCGCGTTGACCGAACTGGCCAACACCATCGGCCTGAATCTGGTGGAAGGCCGCGAGCCGCGAATCAAGACCGTCATCGAAACCGACGGGTTCGGACGCACAAGCAAGCCGCGGGTATGGGCGGCAGGTACGGTTGCCGGTGTAAGCGTTCACACGATAATTACCGCAGGTGACGGAGCGAAGGTGGCCATAGAGCTTATCAGTGAGCTCAATGGCGAACGCTACGTCGATCATGACGTATTAAAGAACTGATCATACAGTCCTATTCCTTGCCAAAAGCCTCCCAGACTTCCTAAGCGGGAGGTTTTTGGCGTAAAATTGACAAAAACAAAGTGACTGCAATCACATAGTTCTATTTTAGTGTATCGTAGTTTAAAGTCAGTACATTTGTGACTATAGAGATCCAAAAACCGGGTTGGGAGGGTGATTTTCTATTTTGCAATAGAGAATTGCAAGAAAGTTTGAATATTTTTGTGATATTTTTCACAATTATTGTGAAATGGATCACACATTAGTTTGAATTTTAAGTATATAATCGAAGCATAGAACGATACCAAGGACGATGCAGTTAGAATCCGCGTCAATTTGAAGGAGGCATTTCCGATATGGGGACAGATAGAGAAAAGCTTGTGGTGATCGGCAATGGGATGGCCGGGATCAGCACCGTTGAACAGATTTTGAAGTTGACAAAGAAATTTGACATTACCGTTTTCGGGAGCGAGCCGCATCCGAACTATAACCGGATTATGCTTTCTTACGTTTTGGAAGGCAGCAAAACGATCGATGATATCGTGCTGAACGATCTGAATTGGTATCGCGAAAACGGGATTACCCTGCATACGGGAACAACCGTAGCGAAAATCGACGAACAGGCCAAAGAAGTGGTGACCGTAGACGGCATGCGCGTACCTTACGATAAGGTGCTGATCGCCACCGGCTCGAATTCGTTCATCCTGCCGATTCCGGGCAGCGATAAAGAAGGGGTAGTCGGTTTCCGCGATATCGCAGACTGCAATCAAATGCTGGAAGCGGCGAAAACTTGCCGTACAGCCGCCGTTATCGGCGGAGGTTTACTGGGGCTCGAAGCGGCCAAGGGGCTTGTGCAGCTAGGGATGGATGTCACCGTCGTTCATTTGATGGAAGATCTGATGGAGCGCCAACTGGACCACCAGGCCGCATCGATGCTCAAGGCGGAGCTTGAGCGTCAGGGCATCAAGTTCAAAATGGGAGCCCAAACGACGGAATTGCTGGGCGATACCCGGGTAAGCGGTCTGCGCTTTGCGGACGGTACGGAGCTTGCGGCCGAATTCGTCGTGATGGCCGTCGGAATCAAGCCGAATGTGGCGGTGGCCAGGGAAAGCGGGATTGAAGTGAACCGGGGGATCGTGGTCAACGACTACCTGCAAACTTCGATGGACGGCGTCTACTCGGTCGGCGAATGTACCGAGCACCGCGGGGTTTGCTACGGCCTTGTCGCCCCTCTTTTCGAACAGGGGATGGTGCTGGCCAAACATATCAGCGGCGTGGAGACGGCCCCTTATGAAGGCTCGGTCGTGTCGACCAAACTTAAAATTTCGGGAGTCGACGTATTCTCGACCGGCGAATTTATCGATGGACCGGAACATACCGTGATCGCCAACAAGGACGACTGGAAGCGGACCTACAAGAAGATTTTGCTGAAAGACGGCGTTATGGTCGGTGCCGTTCTGTTCGGGGACATTACCGATTCGGCGGAACTGCAGAAGCTGATTAAGCAGAAAACGGTGATGACGGATGAGCTGTACGATTCGCTGATGGGAACCGGCTGCTGCGGCGGCGGGGGCAAGAAGACGACCTCGGTCGAAACGATGCCGGATGAAGAAATTGTCTGCGGCTGTAACGGGGTAACGAAAGGAACGATTGTCGACGTTATTACAAACCAGGGGCTGACGACGGTCGATGAGATCAAAGCGTGCACAGGAGCAACCCGCTCGTGTGGCGGCTGCAAACCTGTGGTGGAACAAATTCTGCAGTATGTTCTCGGCGATGGTTTCAAGGAAACGGCAAAACAAGGCATCTGCAGCTGCACGACGCTGAGCCGGGATGAAATCGTGGCGGAAATCAAGGAGAAAGGGCTGCAAACCACCAAAGAGGTCATGAATGTGTTGGGCTGGAGCCAGCCGGAAGGCTGCTCGAAGTGCCGGCCGGCCATCAACTACTACCTGGGCATGCTGTACCCGGATACGCACGAAGATGAGAAGGAATCGCGTTTTGTTAATGAGCGAATGAGCGCGAATATTCAAAAGGACGGAACCTACACCGTCGTTCCGCGGATGTACGGCGGGGTGACGACGCCGGAGGAATTGAAGCGCATCGCCGACGTTTCGGTCAAATACGATGTGAAAGTCGTAAAAGTCACCGGCGGCCAGCGGCTTGACCTGATCGGCGTGAAGAAGGAAGATTTGCCGAAGGTTTGGGAAGAGCTCGATATGCCGTCGGGCTACGCTTACGCCAAATCGCTACGCACGGTTAAAACTTGCGTGGGCTCGCAATTCTGCCGCTTCGGGACACAGGATTCGATGGGCATGGGCGCTACGTTGGAACGCAAATTCGAACGCCTGGACTTCCCGGCGAAATTTAAATTGGCCGTGAACGGATGCCCGCGGAACTGCGCGGAATCGTGCACGAAGGACATCGGCATCGTCGGCAACGACGGCGGCTGGGAAATCTTTGTCGGCGGCAACGGCGGGATTAAGGCGCGGCTTGCGGATTCGCTCTGCAAGGTGAAAACCGACGATGAGCTGATTGAAATTGTCGGGGCCGTCATGCAATACTACCGGGAAACCGGGAACTACCTGGAAAGAACCTCGGAATGGGTGGAGCGCATCGGATTGGATGCGATCAAAGCCGCGGTGGTGGATGATCCCGAGAACCGCAAGGCGTTGATGGAACGGATCGAGTTCGCGCTCAAGCAAGTGGAAGACCCTTGGAAGAAAATGCTTCGCGAAGGCGAGCAAAGCGGCAAGTTGTTCAATCGCCTCGAGGTCAGCAATCAATTATAAGAATCGCGCGAAAGAAAGGAGAGAATGTGAGTATGGAAAAAGAGAAGGAGTTTTACCCTGTCGGAGCGTTGGATGAATTTCTGGTTCAAATCGGCCGCGTCGTAGAGGCCGGGGGACGGCAGATCGCCGTCTTCCGTCTCTCGGACGGACGGGTATTCGCCGCTTTGAACAAGAATCCCCATCCCAAAGGCGGACCGCTTGCGGAAGGCATCGTGTCCGGACACTATTTGTACGACCCGCTGTACGACTGGAAAATCGACTTGACTACGGGGCTTGTCCAGGCTCCGGATACCGGGCGAGCGGAAATGGTACCGGTAAAGGTGGAGGACGGCCAAGTCTGGATTGCGGCAGGGGCGCTCCAACCGCAATAGAGCAGTACATTTTTTGAGGAGAGAGTTTGGGGAGGAAGAGACGATGTTTACGCAAAGTGTCGAGACCATTGTAGAAGCAGCCGTTAAGAAAAAGGAGAAAATGAATGAAAGCCTGCTCCGATATTTTGTATCCACGCTTTTGGCGGGGGCTTACGTAGGCTTGGGGATTATCCTGATATTCAGCGTCGGGGCCCCGTTGGCCGCCGCCAAATCCCCGTTTCAGACGATGGTCATGGGGATGTCCTTCGGGATCGCGCTGACCCTGGTCATCTTCGCCGGTTCCGAACTGTTCACCGGAAACAATATGTTCTTTACGGCAAGTACGTTGGCCAAAAGAACGACGGTAGGGGATACCCTGAAAAACTGGGGGATCGTGTTCCTCGGCAATCTGGTAGGAGCGATCATCCTGTGTTTGCTTATCGTTGGTTCGGGGTTGTTTAAAACCGCGGCGCCGGAGCATCTCCTGTTTGCGTCGGCGGCCAAGAAGATGGGCGCTCCTGTAATGGAACTGTTCTTCCGCGGCATTTTGTGTAACTGGCTCGTCTGCCTCGCTATCTGGATGGCGAACCGGGCGAAGGACGACATTTCCAAGCTGGTGCTGATCTGGTGGTGTCTTTACGCCTTTATCGCCAGCGGGTATGAGCATAGCGTCGCCAACATGACCTTGCTCAGTTTGTCCGTGCTCCTGCCGAACCACCCGGAAACGGTCAGCCTTGCAGGCTGGTTCCACAATATGATCCCGGTCACGCTCGGGAATATTGTCGGAGGCGCCGTGTTTGTCGGTATGGCCTATTGGTTCATCTCGCCGGTTCGGAAGAAATAATTGAAGAAACAGTTGTATTGTTACAGACTGACCGCCTCAACGGGATAATCCGGTGGGGCGTTTTTTTATGTTTTTTATGTTAGGTTAAGGCAACCCTAGCTTGATTTGAAGCGGACATATGGATTGTGTAATTCTCGGAAAGTTCACGATGAGGAAGCGTCATTTCGAAGAAACGGAGAGGCTGAAGTCCGTATAGCCGGCAGGAAAGAATCGGGGAGAAATTACATTTCGATAAGAACATGAATCGGATAAGGGCTATTGTTCTATAGCGGATAACAACGTAGGGGATTTAGAAGAAGCCTTTTCGGGGGATGGCCACGAGGCTGGTTGAATAGATAGGGGGAGTCGAGAGCGATTTTGAACATCATGACCTCATGAACTTCAAAACCGGCAAGCAGCCTGGAGTCCTCATCTTCCAGGCTGCTTAGACAATCGAGTCAGATTCGGCAGATCTCGTTCGGGCACAGTTCGCAATGGCAAATGTCCTGGAGCATGACCAAATCCTTGATCACAATCATCCCGTTCTCGTATTCCAACGCGTCTTTCTTGCGCAGATCGCTTAGCATCCGGTTTACACTCTCGCGTGTGGCGCCGATCATGTTGGACAGGTCGGTGTGCGTGATCTTCTTGTTGATCAGAATGTTGTCACCGTGCTGTTCGCCGTAAGTGTTGCTCAAACGGATCAGAGTCGAGCAGAGGGCGCCGGGTTTGCCGTACATCATCAAGTCGCGGAATTTGGTCTGTGTCAGGCGGTGGTGGATTCCCATCCATTTCATAAAGTCGATGGCGAAATCGCAGTGTTGGCAAATCATGATTTCAAGATCCTTCTGTTCGATAACGCCGATTTCGCTGTCCTCGATGACTTCGGCGGTGAAGCTGTGCTTGGTGCTGAAGAAAGGATCGGCCTGGCCGACCATATCGCCGCGTCCGTACATGTATAGGATCAACTCTTTGCCTTCGTCGGTGGATTTCGTCAATTTGATCCGGCCGCGCTTCACGTAGAACAGTTTATCGGAAAAGTCGCCCTCCCAAAAAAGATGGGTTCCTTCGGGGTACGTCTTGTCTTTCATCGTTACAAGTAGCCGGTTGAAATTTTGCTCTGTAAAGCAGCTAGTATTGCCGCGGGGCTGTGTGGTGCTCACCATTTCACTCATTTTAATTTCCCCTTTGCACTCCTAAGTTATCTGAAAATTTAAATTAATTATATAACGTTTCTTCATGTTTGAGTGGCCTGTAAAGGCTGAAAAAGTGTCGAAATTTTAACATTGTGACTATTTTCACTTTTTGAGGTTGATTTATTTCACTATCCATGTGATTCATGATACAGAAATAACTGCCGGAAATGGAGAGGAACATCATATGAAGAAGGGGCTCTCCTCACTGTTTTATGATAAGGAATGAAAATGAGTTTTGAAAAAACAAACAGATAAAATGAAAGTAAATCAAAATATTTTTAAACTACGTGAAAAATTTCACTATACAAACCGGACCTGATGTGGTATGCTTTAACCATCAAGAGAAGCGCAAGGCTTCATAAGGATAAACCACAAAGTGAAATAATTCACAATTAGATAAAAGGTTTATCCATAACCCCACTTAGGAGGATGAGAGAAATGGCCGTAAAGAATGACGCGACGACAAAAGCAGCTCCGGATGCACAGCAGTACACCCAAACTTTGATTGACAAGGCGAAGAAAGCTTCCGAAGCGTTCATGACCATGGATCAGGAACAAATCGACAAAATCGTGCAGGCGATGGCCCTGGCCGGACTCGACAAACATATGCATCTGGCGAAGATGGCCGTAGAGGAAACCGGGCGCGGCGTTTATGAAGACAAAATCATCAAGAACATGTTTGCGACCGAATACATTTATCACAGCATCAAATACGACAAAACGGTAGGCGTTATTGAAGACAACCAATTCGACAGCTTCCAGAAAATCGCCGAACCGGTCGGTATCATCATGGGGATCACACCGGTAACGAACCCGACATCCACCACCATTTTCAAATCGCTGATCGCGATCAAGACGCGGAACCCGATCATCTTCGGATTTCATCCGTCCGCTCAAAAATGCAGCGCGGAAGCGGCGAAGATCTTGCTCGAAGCCGCCATCAAACACGGGGCTCCGGCCGACTGTATCCAGTGGATCGAGAACCCTTCGATGGATCGGACCAACGCGTTGATGAATCATCCCGACGTGGCCTGCATCCTGGCTACCGGCGGATCGGCGATGGTCAAAGCGGCTTACAGCTGCGGCAAACCGGCCCTCGGCGTAGGCCCCGGCAACGTGCCTTGCTTCATCGAGAAGAGTGCAAACCTGGATCAAGCGGTGAACGACCTGATTCTGTCCAAGACGTTTGACAACGGTATGATCTGCGCATCCGAGCAAGCGGTGATTATTGAAGAACCGATTTTTGATCAAGTGAAGAAAAAAATGATCGCCAACGGCTGCTACTTCGTGAACAAGGACGAAGCCGCCAAATTGACCGCGGGAGCGATTATCGCCGACAAATGTGCGGTTAATCCGAGCATCGTGGGTCAACCGGCCGTCAAGATTGCGGAAATGTGCGGCATTGACGTTCCGGCGGGAACGAAAATTCTCGTAGCCGAAATCGAGGGTGTGGGACCTAAATTCCCGTTGTCCGCCGAGAAGCTGAGCCCGGTGCTTGCCTGCTACAAGGTGAAAACGGCCGAGCAAGGGATCGAACGCGCGTTGGAAGTCGTACAATTCGGCGGCATGGGCCATTCCTCGGTCATTCATTCGAATAATGATGAAATTATCCAAAAATTCTCGGACCGGATGCCGACGTGCCGGATCTTGGTGAACCAGCCATCTTCGCAAGGCGGTATCGGCGACATTTACAATACGAATCTTCCATCGTTGACACTGGGCTGCGGATCTTACGGACGCAACTCGACATCGTCGAACGTAACGGCTGTAAATCTGATCAATGTGAAAAGGGTGAATCACCGTACCGTGAATATGCAATGGTTCAAAGTGCCGAGCAAGATTTATTTCGAGAAAAACTCGACTCAATATCTTGCCAAAATGCCGGATATTTCCCGTGTGCTGATCGTAACCGACCCGATGATGGTAAAACTGGGCTACGTGGAAAGAGTAGAGCACTATCTGCGTCAACGTCAGACACCTGTCGCTATCGAAGTGTTCTCCGACGTGGAGCCGGATCCATCGACAACGACGGTAGAACGCGGTACCGAACTCATGGCGAAATTCCAGCCTGACTGCATTATCGCACTCGGCGGGGGGTCGCCGATGGATGCAGCGAAAGGCATGTGGCTGTTCTATGAGTATCCGGACACGGATTTCCACAACTTGAAGCAAAAATTCATGGATATCCGCAAACGGATTTACAAGTATCCGCGCCTGGGCCAAAAAGCGAAATTCGTGGCGATCCCGACCACTTCGGGTACAGGTTCGGAAGTCACTTCGTTCGCGGTCATCACGGATAAAATCAACGGCAACACGAAATATCCTTTGGCCGATTACGAGCTGACTCCGGATGTGGCGATCATCGATCCGGAATTCGTGTACAGCTTGCCGAAAACCGCGGTGGCCGATACAGGGATGGACGTATTGACGCACGCGATCGAAGCTTATGTATCGGTTATGGCTAACGACTATACGGACGGCCTTGCGATCAAAGCGATTCAATTGGTGTTCCAATACCTTGAGAAGTCGGCTTTGACCGGCGACAAGCTGGCCCGGGAAAAAATGCACAATGCTTCGACACTGGCAGGTATGGCCTTCGCGAACGCGTTCCTGGGGATCAACCACAGCTTGGCGCATAAATGGGGCGGCCAATATCATACCGCTCACGGCCGGACCAATGCGATCCTGATGCCGCACGTCATCCGCTATAATGCCAAGAAGCCGACCAAATTCGCGGCTTGGCCTAAATACACGAACTTCGTTGCCGACGAACGGTATGCCGAGATTGCCCGCATCCTTGGACTACCGGCCCGTACTACGGAAGAAGGCGTGAAGAGCTTGATCAATGCGATTCGCGATCTGAACAGAAAACTGGGCATTCCGGAAACCTTCCAGGAACTCGGCTTCGATCCGAAGGATTTCGAATCGCGGGTTGACTATTTGGCCGACCGCGCTTTTGAAGACCAATGTACGACAGCCAATCCGAAGCTGCCATTGGTATCGGAGCTGGCCGAAGTTTACCGGGACGCCTTCTACGGAAGATTTGAAGAATAAGTGAACAAAAGGCTCGAACAACGTGACAAATATCACCTTGTGTGATATTTGTCACAATCTTTCTAAGGGGATTGTTATATCATATAAATATAAATGATCCCTAGTACGTTGGTAAGTTCAGCGGAGATCATCAACATCAGATCAAGGACTTATCAGTGTCTAAAATGTGAAAATTATCACAAATTTAAGGGATCGTGAGGCGCGGAAAGCATCCTTCAACGCCGCGCACTTCAAATATATATGGAGGGATTAAGATGTCGGTGATCGAGAGAGAAGTACAAAACACGCAAGAAGTTAAGACGGCTTGGAGAGGATTTAAGAAAGGCAAATGGATGAGGGAAGTGAACACACGGGACTTCATCGATACGAACATTAAGCCATATGAAGGAGACGAATCCTTCCTGAAAGGCGCCACAGCCAATACCAAAGCGCTGTGGGACATCATTTCCGATCTGTCCAAGAAGGAGAGAGAAGCGGGCGGCGTTTTGGATGTGGACGTTCATAAACCTTCGACGATTGTTTCCCATAATCCCGGTTACTTGGACAAAGAGAAGGAACAGATCGTAGGCGTGCAAGGGGATGCCCCTTTCCAACGGACGATCCATCCTTTTGGCGGTATTAACATGGTCATTAATTCTTGCAAGGCTTACGGTTTTGACCTGCCGGGCGAGATTGTAGATATGTTCACCAAGATTCGCAAAACACATAACCAGGGCGTGTTCGACGCCTATACTTCCGACATGAGAGCCGCGCGTAAAGCGGGGATCATTACCGGGCTTCCGGATGCTTACGGCCGCGGCCGGATTATCGGGGACTACCGCCGCGTCGCCCTTTACGGCGTGGACTTCCTGATCAAGCAAAAACAAAAAGAGCTGAAGGATCTTGAAGTGGACGTCATTGACGAAGACGTAATTCGCCTTCGTGAAGAATTGTCCGAGCAAATCCGCGCTCTGGATGAGTTGAAGCAACTCGGTCAAATGTACGGGTTCGATATTTCGAGACCGGCGGAGAACGCCAAAGAAGCCTTCCAATGGTTGTACTTCGGATACTTGGCAGCCGTCAAAGAACAGGATGGAGCCGCAATGTCCCTGGGCCGTGTTTCTTCCTTCCTTGATGCTTATATTGAACGCGACCTGGCTGAAGGCACACTTACCGAGGAAAGCGCGCAGGAACTTGTCGACCATTTCGTCATGAAACTGCGGATCGTCAAATTCCTTCGCACTCCGGAATACAATGAGCTGTTCAGCGGCGACCCGACCTGGGTAACCGAATCGATCGGCGGGATGTCCGTACACGGTACGACCAAAGTTACCAAGAACAGCTTCCGTTTCCTGCATACATTGTACAATCTGGGACCAGCGCCGGAACCGAACCTGACGGTTCTGTGGTCGGAGAAATTGCCTGAAGCGTTCAAGAAATACTGCGCCAAGGTTTCCATCGAAACCAGCTCGATTCAATATGAGAACGACGATCTGATGCGTCCGATCTACGGTGACGACTACGGTATCGCCTGCTGCGTGTCCGCGATGGAAATCGGCAAGCAAATGCAGTTCTTCGGTGCCCGCGCCAACCTGGCCAAAGCGCTGCTGTACGCCATTAACGGCGGTAGAGACGAGAAATCCGGTGCGCAAGTCGCTCCTGAATTCCCGGCGATCACTTCCGAATATCTTGACTACAACGAAGTCATGAAACGGTTTAAACCGATGATGGAATGGCTTGCCAAGCTCTATGTAAATACGCTTAACGTTATTCACTATATGCATGACAAATATTGCTACGAACGCATTGAGATGGCGCTGCATGATCGTGACATTCTTCGTACGATGGCTTGCGGTATCGCCGGACTGTCGGTAGCGGCCGACTCGCTGAGCGCGATCAAGTACGCCAAAGTGAAGCCGATCCGCAACGAGCAAGGCATTGCCGTCGACTTCGAAATCGAAGGTGAATATCCTTGCTACGGTAACAATGACGATCGTGTCGACCAAATCGCCGTCGGGCTCGTGGAATCATTCATGAGCATGATCCGCAAACACAAAACTTACCGTAACGCCATGCCGACACAATCGGTATTGACGATCACGTCGAACGTGGTTTACGGCAAGAAAACCGGCTCTACGCCGGACGGACGCAAAGCGGGCGAACCGTTTGCTCCGGGGGCGAACCCGATGCATGGCCGGGATAAGAAGGGGGCGCTCGCCTCGCTCAGCTCGGTTGCCAAACTCCCATACGAGCACAGCTTGGACGGCATTTCCAACACCTTCTCGATCGTGCCTAAGGCGCTCGGCAAGGAAGCTGAAAGCCGCAAATCCAACCTGGTATCGATGATGGACGGTTATTTCGGCAGCAAGGCGCATCACCTGAACGTCAACGTATTTGACCGTGAACAGCTGATGGATGCGATGGAGCATCCGGAGAACTACCCGCAATTGACGATTCGCGTATCGGGTTATGCGGTCAACTTCATCAAGTTGACCCGTGAACAACAACTGGATGTCATCAATCGGACCTTCCACGGCTCGATGTAAGCAGAAAGAATTTTAAAGATAGGTCTATGCTTGGTCCAACGACAGCTTACAAATAAAAGGAGTGACGAAACATGCTTAAAGGTCGCATACATTCATTGGAAACTTTCGGAACGGTGGATGGCCCGGGTATTCGTTTCGTCCTCTTCATGCAGGGCTGTCTGCTGAAATGTCAATATTGTCACAACCCGGATACCTGGAGCCTGACGGACGGGAAAGAGATGACCGTAGACGAGGTGCTGGCCGAAATTGAGCCATACCTTACCTACTACCGTTCCTCGGGCGGCGGGTTGACGGTATCCGGCGGAGAGGCGACGCTGCAAGCTCCGTTTGTCACCGAGCTGTTCCGCGAAGCCAAGAAGCGGTGGAATCTTCACACGACGTTGGACACCAACGGTTACAATGAGGGGGATAAGATTCGCGACCTTCTGGATGTGACGGATTTGGTCCTGTTGGACTTGAAACATATTGACAACGAGAAACACATCAAGCTAACCGGCAAGCCGAATGATCGGATGTTGAAGATGGCGGAATGGTTGTCGGAACATGACCGTAACATGTGGATTCGCCACGTTTTTGTTCCCGGCATCCATGATGATGAGCAGGATTTGTTAAACCTCGGCCGCTTTATCGGTGGTTTGCGGGGAGTGGAGAAGTTCGAAATTCTCCCCTATCACCAGATGGGGATTTACAAGTGGCAAGAGTTGGGCTGGGATTATCCGCTTGATGGGGTCCCTTCGCCAACGCCGGAGGAACTCGAGCGGGCAGGTCGGTTGATTGAAGAGGGACGGCGGCAAGCAGCTGGTGTGAAATCGTAATTGGCGTTAACAAATGTAACATGAAATCTAATTTTTATAAGAGAAACGGTTCAACTTAACTCAAGAAGTTAGGTTGAACCGTTTTCTTTTTGTCATTTAGATGATTTTATCCCTGGAATAGAAAAATGACCTCCTTACCAATATTGAACGCGCTTTCTATAATGAAGGTGTAGCAAAACCAGACAATGAGGAGGGTCCATAAAAAGATGAAAAAAAGCTTCGTCCTTCTGCTGAGTTTATTTCTTTTGAGCTCGATAATGCTGGCAGGCTGCGGAAAAGCCGCTAACGAGGGAGCTCCCGCAACAAACGGAGAACAGCCCGCGACAAACGACAAACCTAGCGAACCCAAAGCCAGCGAGGAGCCGTTTGAGATTACGATCCGTCACACGCAAGTTGGCGAATCCAAAAAGTTCCGCCTTGCCTTGCTAGAGGATGTCGTGAAAAAGACGCAGGAAGCGGTTCCGGGACTCAAAATCAAGCTGGATGCCGTCGATTCCGAAGTAAACCGGAAAGAAAAGCTGAGAGGCGAGATGGCTGCGGGGAAACCGCCGGAAATTTTCGATGTTTTCGGAAGTCCGGACGCCGCCCTATATGCCAAGGAAGGGTTGATGCTGGACTTGACGCCGATTTTGGAGGAGCTCGGCCTCAAAGACAAGTTCACCACCTTGGCCCCGTTCACGCATGACGGAAAGATCTACGGACTGCCGATCGGCGGGTCGATCGAAGGATTTTTCTACAATAAGGCGTATTTTGAGGAGAAAGGGCTGAAAGTGCCTGCCACGCTGGATGAACTGGAGAAGCTGGCCGAAACGATCAAAGCCGACGGCAAAATCCCTTTTGCCCAATCCTCCAAGGATGCCTGGATTCCGCTGATGACAACCAACAACCTGTGGTCTTACTACGGAGGGCCGGAAATTACCTACGGCTTCAAGACGGGCGAAACCAAGTGGACGGATGAAAATATGGTCAAGGCCGTAGCCAAGCACCAGGAATGGGTGCAGAAAGGTTATTACAAGAAAGGCGAGCTCGGATTTGAATATGCGGACATGCGGAATCAAATCATTACGGGCGAAGCGATCATGATGATGGATGGCTCTTGGGCCAATTCGGTGTTCCGGGATCCCGCACAAGCAGGCGATACGGTCGGTAAAATCGGATTCTTCAACATGCCGCCGCTGAAAGCCGGAGACCCGGTGGTGGTCATGCAGGACGCGAACAACGGGTACGGGTTCTCCAGTGCGGTCGCGGAAGATCCGCGGAAGCTGCAGGCTGTCAAAGAATTCATCAAGTTCATGTGGACGGAAGAGATGCAGCTTCGTGGACTGAAAGAAGACGGCGTGCTGCCGGCGATGAAAATGGATCTGGAGCAAATGAAGACGACTTCGGACGATCCGCTGATGCAGGATATTTTCAAAGCGGTCAGCGAGATCGGGACTTCGTTCCCGGCGTTTGACGCCCTGGTTCAAGCGGAAGTCAATACGGCGCTTAGCATGGGGATCCAGCAAATTATCGGCGGGGAAATCGATCCGGTCAAAATGCTGGAGAACGTCCAGGCGGCTCAAGACGCGGCGAACGCGGCTGAGCCGCAATAAGGACCGCCAATAGCGATTGACGATGATGAAGGGCGCCACCCGCCTCCAAAGGGGGCGCTCTTTTTTCACAAAAAATAAGGCATCCGCCATGGAGGTTACTATGAATAAAGCGCTAAGAAATCCGCTGATCTATGGATTGTTTGTGCTTCCGGCATTTGTGTTGTTCCTGGCCTTCTTCGTTTATCCGATTTTGAGCGCCATGAACAACAGCTTTACGAGCTGGAACGGAATTTCCAAAAATATTACGTATATCGGCTTTGACAATTACCTCACCGCTTTTCAAGATGCGGCTTTTTGGAAATCGGTACGGAATAACGTTTACTTCATTCTGTTCTCCTGTTTAATCCAGGTTCCCTTGATCGTCATTTTCTCGCTGCTGATCGCCAATGTGAAGCGGCTGAAAGGCTTGTACAAAACAGCGGTATTTATGCCGTCCATTATGTCGACGGCCGTGATCGGCATTCTGTGGGGCTTCATTTACAATCCCGATTTCGGGTTGGCCAATGAAATATTGGGCGTGTTCGGTTTGCCGCAGGTCTACTGGCTGTCGGATAAAAATTGGGCGATGCTGTCCATTTTGATCACAAACGCCTGGCAGTGGACCGGATTTTATATCGTGATGGTGCTGGCCGCGATTATTTCCATACCCAAAGAATTGGAAGAAGCGGCGGCGATCGACGGCGCCACAGGGTTTCAGCGGGCTACCCGGATTACCATTCCGCTCGTGATGCCGATTATCTCCGTTGTGATCATGCTGTCCATGGCCGGGGCCATGAAGGCGGCCGATATTGTGCTGGTCATGACCAAAGGGGGGCCCGCCGGTTCGACGGATGTGATGGCCACTTATATGATCCGCTACGCGATTACGAGTTTCAGACATGGTTTCGGCAACTCCATCGCCGTGCTGATCTTTGTGTTCACGATCGTCCTCACCGCGCTTTATCAATTTTTTGTGGCAAGACGGACAGAAAGGATTGAATACTGATGAGAGCATTAAAAAAAATCGTCCCGCATATTTTTCTGATGGGTTACCTGCTGATCATCCTGTATCCGTTCCTGTTCGTCCTGTTTTCTTCCGTAAAAACGAACAATCAGGATATCGCGGCGAATCCGTTCGGTTTGCCGGGCTCCATAACCTTCGACAACTACGTTAATGCGTGGGTGAACGCCAAGATTAACACTTATTTTTTTAACAGTTTATATATCGGTGTCGTTTCCGCCTGTTTATCGATTCTGTTCGCGGCGATGCTGGCCTTTGCCGTAACCCGCATGCGTTACAACCGGATCAGCGCCGCCTTGTTTCAATTGATCCTGCTGGGCATGCTTATTCCCAACAACTCGCTGCTGCTGCCGATCTACGGCGTGATGCGAAAATTAAACATCCTTGATACGCATATGGCGTTGATTCTTCCGTACATCGCCAACGCGATCCCGTTCTCGGTCATCATTCTCGCGGCATTCATGCGTTCGCTGCCCGGAGAGATTGAAGAGGCGGCGGTCATCGACGGTTTGGGTTCGGCCGGACTATTCGCCAAAGTTATTATTCCGCTCACGGTTCCCGCGATCGTTACGGTGTTTATTATTAATTTTCTCGGCAATTGGAACGAGTTTTTGCTTGCCAACTATTTCTTGTCGAGCGACGAGCTGCGGACGCTTCCCGTCGGGATGGTCGGATTCCGAGACGCGTACAACACGAATTATGCCCAGATGTCGGCCGGCATTGTATTCAGCGTCCTTCCGGTCATGATCATCTACGCTATTCTTCAGGAAAAGATCATAGAAGGAGTTACGGCCGGCAGTGTCAAAGGATAATAAAAGCGCTTCCGCAAAAGGGAGAACCATTCTCGGCGTCGCGCACTTCAACTTCGGGAGCGAAACGGCCAATGAACTTGCGCATCAAATTGTTTACCGCCTTTCTCGGGCTGGTCATTATTCCGTTGTTCATCCTCGGCATCATTACGTTTATCGTAACGTTCCGGTCGATTGAGATGAAGTACAGCCAGCAGGCCGAGTACTCGCTGAGGGCGATCGGCTACAGTATCCGAAATGTATTTCACGAAATGGATAATGTGACGGATAACGGGATTGCCAAGGGGGTTTTTCAGGAGGCGTTGAATTCGCGAAACCCGGACACCCAGGATTTGACGGCCGCAGACCAGCTGGAGCTGAACGCCAATCAGCGAAATTTCCGCTCGCTGTTGTACAATCATCCGGCTATCGATTACGCATTTTTGTACAATATCCAAAGCAGCCGGGAATCCAAAGTCATTACGATCTTTAATAAGGAAAATTTCGAGACGCTGCCCTATGAGGAATTCAAAGAGCATTCCTTATACCGGGAGGTCGTGAAATTGAATGGGGTACCGCGCTGGATCGCACCGCGGGAGTATCCCGAGTTAACCGGAACGGACAGCGTCTTCACGCAGATCCGGCTGATCAAAGACCTGGAAAGTTTTAAGCGGGTTGGGGTTTTGTTCGTCCAAATCAAAAGCTGGGAGTTCGAAAAAATATTTCAGAGCATGACCCTCGGCAGCAAGCTGCGGGACACGAGATTTTTTCTGGTCAACGATAAAGGGCAGGTGCTGTATGACTATCCCTCCGAGCTAACGGGTCTGGTGCTGGATGACCAAATCCGGCAAAGGCTTGTCGGCACCCGCGACGTGTTCAGTTATCGAGGCAAATTCAACGGAGAAGAGAGCGTGATCTCCATCCATCGGTTACAAGATTATCCATGGACGGTGGTATCCGTGACCTCTTGGCGCTATTTGTCGCAGGAAGTGACGACTTTTGCCAAATGGTTTGTGGCGATCATTCTTGTCTGCGTGCTGACGGCGATGCTGTTCAATGTCTTGTTCGTGAACCGGATTACGGGAACGATCGGCGTGATCGTCCGCTTTATGAGAAAAGTCGAGGCCGGCGACCTGAACGCCAGGGTGGAGGAAAAAGGGGATGACGAGCTGCTGCTGCTGCAGCAGGGCTTTAACAGCCAAATGGATAAGATCAACGAACTGTTCGACCAAGTGAAGAAAGAGCAGCGGCAAAAAGCAAACGCGGAGCTCCGGGTGCTGCAGGCGCAAATTAAGCCGCACTTTCTGTTTAATACGCTGGAATCCATCAATGTGCTCGCGGTGCAGAACGAGGGGCGCAAAGTAAGCGAGATGGTGCTGCGGCTTGCCCGGATATTAAGGATCAGCATCCAGGGGAAAGAGGAGATCCCGCTTCGTGAAGAAATCGAGCATTTGCGAAGCTATCTGGAGATTCAGAAGTTCAGATTTGCGGACCTGTTCGAGTACGAGATCGACGTTCCCCCGGAGCTTATGGATTGCCTGGTATTAAAGCTGACGCTTCAGCCTTTGGTGGAGAACAGTATTCAGCACGGGTTTGAAGGAATAGCGTATGGAGGAATTCTGCGCATATCCGGTCATTCGGAAGGAGACCGTTTAATTCTGCGAATTGAGGATAACGGCATCGGAATAAGCCGGGAACAGTTGTCGCTGATCCACTATGCGGACACCGGAAGTCAGCCGGAGGTCAAGAGCGGGGCCGATCAAGAGGGAAGAGGGCTTGGGCTGCGCAGCGTCTATGACCGTTTGCGGTTTCAATACGGGAGCCGGTACGGCCTGTTTATTTGCTCGCATCCCGGAAGCGGGACGGTCATTCAGTGTGTGATTCCGAAATCCGAATGGGGGAAACGAGATGAAGCTGAAGGTATTGCTCGTGGATGATGAATTGCCGATCCTGAACAATTTGTCGAAAGTGCTGCCCTGGGAGGCCATGAACTTCGAAGTGGTCGGTCTGGCCAGGGAAGGCCGTCAGGCTTTGGAAGCGGCACTTCTGCACCGGCCCGATTTGATTCTGAGCGATATCCGGATGCCGGTCATGGATGGGCTTTCTTTTATCCGCCACGTCCGGGAAAACGGATTGGACAGCGCGATACTGCTGCTGACGGGGTACCAGGAATTTGAGTATGCCCGGACCGGCATAAAATACGGTGTCAGCGATTATATTACGAAACCGATCGATTATTATGCGCTTGAGGAAACGGTGCGGCGGCTTGCGAGTCAAATCGCGGACAGGAAAAAGAAGCAATTCCGGCAGCGGCAGTTAAACCGGATCGCCCACTGGCTGAATGAAAAGCACATCCTTTATTCGCTGCTGGGACAGATCACGGAGGAAGGGACGATTGATGGGACGGAGTTAGAAACGGAGAGTGAACATGCGGACGGGAGCGCGGATTCGAATGGGGACCTTGCTATGAATCCGCAGCCCGGTTGTTACGGCCTGCTTCTGTTGGAGGCGGACGGGTATGCCGCCGGGTCGCTATCCTGGTCTTCCGCCGAACGAAAAAGCTGGAACATGAAGATCAAGCAGCGGTTAAAGGAGTTGTTCCTGCCCTTATTGAACGAGTGCCTGATTATACAGGCGAGGGAAGGGGAATGGTGTGTCGTTTTTTCCACGGACACGGAATATGAGCTCTCTAGCGAGCGGCTGCGGCCCATTTACGAGCGGTTGCAAGCGGCGGTAGGAGAAGAGACGGAAGGCATGGGCGTCCGGATGTGTCTGGAAGCGGGGGGACTGAGAAGGAGCGGCCTAAACTTGGCATACCGGCGCCTGCAGCGGCTGCTGCTGGCGGTGGCGCCACAGGAATGGTTTGTGCGGGCGGACCGCCTTCCGGAACGGGAAACCGGACATTCCCATGCATCGGAGGAGGGCGGACGCTGGGGCTATATCGAAGAGCTCGGCCCCGCCCTTCGACATGGCCATCCGGATGCGTTAAACCGGATCGCCGACGGTCTTTCGCAATATGCGGAGCGCATGGCCGGAGGGCAGCGATCGGGCGAAGCCGAACGAATGCTGAATTATGTGCTGATCCATCTTTTGCGCGAGCTGCGTGAATTACGGGTGTTGACGGAAGAGGAAGAGGCCGCCGTTTGGTCCCGGCTGCGGGAATCCCTCGGACTAAAAGACCTGCTGGCGCTGGTCAAATCGTTGCTGCATCGCGCCGGAGTCTGCCATGCCGGCAGGAAATCCGCGGAGATGTTGATGGCCTCGGCTCAGGGCTATATCCGGGATCATCTGGCCGATGATTTCGGGATCGAGGAGATCGCCGATTTTCTCGGAATCAGCTGCAGTTATTTTTGCCTGCTGTTCAAGAACCACTTTGGCGAAACCTTTGTTGAATATTTAACGAGGCAGCGGATGGAAAGGGCCAAAGATTTGCTGAGCCGCAGCGATAAACCGATCGCGCAAATCTGTGCGGCCGTCGGCTATCAAGAACGCCGTTACTTCTCGAAAGTGTTTCAGAAATACACGGGCATGACGCCTTCGGAATTTCGTATTCAGCAATCGAACGTATCCTAAGAAAACGGGGGAATTAGCATGGATTTGTCGCAATGGTCTTTGGACGAGAAAATCGGCCAGCTCTTCATCTGCGGATTTCACAGCCTGACAGCGGATGAACAAATTCGGACACTGGTGAAGGATTATCATGTCGGAGGAACCGTCTATTTCCGCCGGAACGTGGAATCCGTCTCCCAATTGGCGGCCCTGTCGGCCAATTTGCAGCGGCTGCCGCGCAGCAGGCCGGAAATTCCGCTGTTTATATCCATCGATCAGGAGGGAGGCATGGTATCCCGCCTGGACCATGAAGGGATGAGCCGGATTCCCGGAAACATGACGCTGGGGGCGGCCGGGGACCTGCGGCTGACTCGGCGCGCGGCCGAGTTGGCGGCCAAGGAAATGATCGCCTTGGGCATCAATTTCAACTTCGCCCCCTGCGTCGATGTAAACAACAATCCGGCGAATCCGGTCATCGGGGTCCGTTCCTTCGGGGAGGACCCGGACAAGGTCGGGGAGCATGGAGCGGCGGCGATCCACGGATATCAGCAAAGCGGCGTGATCGCGACGGCGAAGCATTTTCCCGGCCACGGCGATACGACCGTCGATTCCCACCGCGGGCTCGCGGTGGTTCCGCATGATCGGCGGCGGCTGGAGCGGATCGAGCTCGCGCCGTTCGCAAAGGCGATCGCGGCCGGCGTCGATGCGATCATGACGGCGCATGTGGCGTTTCCGGCCTTCGAGCCGGATGAGGGTACGCCAGCAACGCTTTCGAAGCGCGTGCTGACCGATTTGCTTCGCGTAGATCTGGGGTTTGAAGGCGTGATCGTGACCGATTGCCTGGAAATGCATGCGATATCCAAATCCTGCGGTATCGCCGAGGGGGCGGTGCGGGCCATCGAGGCCGGGGCGGATCTCATACTCGTCAGCCACACGTTCGAGGATCAGATCGCCGCGATTCGGGCGGTTCGGGAGGCGGTAGCGTCCGGCCGTCTCAGCGAAGAACGAATAGACCGCTCCTCAGAGCGCGTGCTTGCTTTAAAGAAGAAGCGGATCGGTTGGTTACCCCCGGTTGCGGAAACGGAGTCTTTCGTCCCCGTTCCTTTAACGCCGCCGGAAGAGAGCGATGCCCTCCTGACCGAAATTGCCGAACACAGCGTTACCCTGGTCAAGGATGCCGAAAACCTGCCTCTTGATCCCGCGGAGGCCATCCTGGTCGTGTGGCCCGAGCTCCGTCACCGGACGGAAGTGGATGAGCCGGCGGTTCACCGCTATACGCTGGCCGATGCCCTTGGGCGGTACGGGGAACGGATCACCTTGTCCGTGATCGGCACGCATCCGACGGAGCGGGAGGTGGAGGAGGTGCTAAACCAAAGCCGAAATTTTGCCCAAATCGTGGTCGTCACTTATACGGCGGAAGGTGAACTTCCGACGGGTCAAGCGCAGCTGGTTCAGGGGTTGAATCGGCTTTACGGTTCACGGATCGTCGCGGTTTCAAGCCGCAACCCCTATGACCTGCATGATTTCCCGGAGGTCGGCACTTATCTTTGCCTCTACGAAAACCGATCCTTTGCGCTGGATGCTTTAGCCAAAGTGCTGACCGGCAAAATCGTGCCTCGCGGTACGCTGCCGGTAAGCTTGGACTCCGAATACCGGACCGGGTTCCGGTTACTCTAACTGAAACAAGGCCATAACTCGCGGCAGATCCAACAAAATTAACGGATCATGTCGCTTTTTTTACATTGCTGTAATATTTACAGAAACTTTTTAAGGGAAGGCGCGTTTAATAGTATGTGTGATTTTGAAAGAGTCAAATATGGGAGTAGAGAAGGAGTCTAGCATGAATTTCAAAAGATTGGTTATCACTACAGTTATAGCGCTTTCACAAGTGGCTATGGTTCTTCCCGCGAGTGCGGAAGAAGCTGTTACACCTCCCGCTTCGAACGGGGCGAATGCAACAACGAGTCAAAATCAGAGCAACACCGGCAGTGGAAATACGTCGAACCAAACGACTGATCCCAGCGGGGGCCAGGGGAATGGGCAGACCGGGGATCAGACTTCGGGAGAAAATCAGGGGAACACCGCTCCGGCCGATAACGGCACACAAGGGAAGAGCGGCGACAAAGTGGCTCCGGACGGTACGGTAAATGGTGATCCGGCAGCACAGACACCCGACAATCAAGATCCGGCGAACCAGGTTCCGGGAACCACGGAAGAGCCGCCCGTTGAAATTACGTCGAACGATGCCGCCGGCTCCGGCCAGCTGGTGCTTATGATGAACAGCAAGAAGATGTACCAGAACGGCAAGGAATACCTCGCCGGTTATCCGATGGAGGTCAAGGACAACGTTTCCTACGTTTCGATCCGCGCCATCGTAGAACGCGCCGGATTGCAGATCGCTTACGACGGCAAAACCAAGGAAACCATCATTAAGCGCGGGACCGACGAACTGCGTTTTAAAGTGAACAGCGCCAGCTATAAAGTGAACGGCGTTACGACGGCCATGAAGGGCAAATCCTATTCCGTCCAAAATAACTTCATGGTCCCTTTGACGGCGATCACTAAGGCTTTGAACATCAAGTACGAGGTGGATCTGCAAGGCAAACGCGTCATTCTGAATCTTGAGACGAAACCGAAGGCTTCCTTCTCGATCGGGAACAAGGAAGTGATTGCGGGTGAGACACTCGTTCAGTATGTGACGGAATCCACTTCGCCGATCGGACTTCCGATCGTTAATGAAGAGTGGCAGGGCAAGCAAGATATGTTCGATACGCCGGGGCTTTACGTCGTGACTTACCGGGTACAGGATTCCAGCGGTCAATGGAGTGATCCGTTCTCCCTGACAATCGAAGTCAGAAAACCGCATACGCCGCCGGTGGCGAATTTTACGACCGACAAAGATACTTACAAGATGGGCGAGCTTATTACTTACACGGATCAAAGTACCGACGAAGTCGGCATCAAGAGCCGCGAGTGGCAGAATCGGGAGTACGCTTTCTTTTCGCCGGGTCCCGTAACGATTAAGCTGACGGTAACCAACGAATTCGGACTGACTTCCAGCATCGAGAAGACGATTACGATTACAAATGAAACGCTGTACACCCGGGATGAATTTAATAAGCTGTTTATTCCGGTCGGCGAGAAATACGGTTTCGATGGAACCCAGGTTCCAAGCTGGGAAAGAGTAAACTATCAATTCACTTCGGAACCGACGACGCTGATTCGCAGCAACAGCCCGGAAACGGTATATTCCGAAGGCATATTGTACCAGGAGTCGGTTATGGGGAATACCCGTTTCATGGTTCACCATGTGAACGCGACCGGCAAAAATGTGAAAATGTATATTATCGCTACCAACAACAATGCCGAAACGGTGCGGTTAACCCAGACCAACCTCGGTTTTGCCGGACCGAACCCATCCGCGGTGGGCGTCGGTAAAGCTTCGGTTCAACGGTATTACGAGTCGATGCAAAACGGCAGCCAATACAAAGAAACGTGGATTGCTCCGGGCGAGAAAAAACTGGTGATGACCGAACTGAGTGCGGTAGCCCTGAAACAGGGGGACGTCATTTCCTTGCTGGCCGATCTGTACAGCGATAACACGCTGCAATACGATGTGATTCTGATCGGAGCGGACAAAGATCCGATCGCTACGCTTCCTTGGCTGGGCTTCGTGGAAAAGGATAAGCATAACCGCGGCACGTTCCCTGAAGCGACTCGCCGTATCGATTACGGGGAATTGGTCGGCTCGAAGCAAACCCGCCTTTTGATCGGCGACAATTCCAGCGACCCGTTCCTGGTCGGTTACGATACGCCGAGAAACGGCGAGTATGTGCTCAACGCCGGGAACTTCGGCGTCCTGTATACGATCAAGCTCCATCGCGTCGCACCGAACACGCTGGTTACGTTTAACCCGCGCGGCGGCTTCTATACCGGTTATATTATGATCAACGGAGAGATTGTGCCGGTGGCCAAGGAAAGCGGCGTATATGCCCCTAACGAAAATGTCGTTCTGTTCCGGACGGGGGACAGTGAGCAATCCGTGGAATTCCTGTTTACGGCTGCTCCAGGCAGCAACTTGTCCGTGAACCTGTTGTTCCAACCGCTTCCTCAGAAGAAGCAGCCTTAAGGTTTTAATTGACGAAAGCGAGCCATGGAGGTCACACTCTGCGGCTCGCTTTTTTTGGCAGGGGCTTCATTGACGAGGGGCCCTCTTTTGCGGCATTATAATAGAAGTGACGCATGAAGGAAAGACGGGAGGAATGTCGCATGCTGTCAACGGAAGAGATTATTTCGGTCATGTCGGCGCAGGGTTTGAGAATTACGGATCAGCGAAGAAGCCTTGCGAAACTGTTTGCCGAGACCGACGGTTACCTAACGCCGAAAGATGTTTATGAATATATGAGCAGCAAATACAACGGACTCAGTTTCGATACCGTATACCGTAATTTACGGGTTATGGAGGAGCTGGGAGCGATCGAGCAGATCGTGTTTGAAGACGGTTTGAAATTCCGTGCCAGCTGCAGCAGCGAAGGCCACCATCATCATCACATGATCTGTCTGCAGTGTCAGAAAACATACCCGATTCATTTTTGTCCGATGCCGCTGACGGATGCCCCCGAAGCTTTTCAGGTGGTTAAACATAAATTTGAAGTATTCGGGTACTGCAAAAATTGCCAGCGGGAAAGCGCACCGGGCGAAGAAGCGGCTCGCAAGCCGGCCAAGTAAGGCATAGAAGGAAGAGGATTGCCATGGGGATCACCAGAAAAGCGTTCCAAGGTCCGATCGTTTTCTACCGGAAGTTTATTTCTCCCCTGAAGCCGCCGACTTGCCGGTTCTATCCGACCTGCTCAGCCTATGCGCTCGAGGCCATCGAGGTTCACGGGCCGGTGAAAGGCTCCTGGTTGGCGGCCAAGCGCATCGCAAAATGCCATCCTTTTCATCCGGGCGGTTTGGACCCGGTTCCCCCGCGTAAGAAAGAGCGGCCGGAACTGTCGGATGACTCCGCTTCCGGCTGAGAGGTGATGGAAATGACGGAGCCGCGGCTTGACAGAAAGGCGTTATTTTTCATAAGATAACCTTATAACTGAATTTCCCATTTCGATGAACGGATAAGTACTTGGATTTAGGCCAGCCTCAGAGAGCCGGGGGAGCTGCAAACCGGTCTGGTCTAACCTTGGAAGATGGTCCGGGAGAAACCGCATTCGAGTCGCCGGCGGAAACACCGGGATAAGGATACGGCGCGGCATCCGGCGTTAATGGAGGGTCCGGCAGGACCGACTGAGCCCGTGCGCTGTGAAGCGGCGGGGAAATTGGGTGGTAGCGCGTGAGTTTTCTCTCGTCCCATATTGGGACGGGAGTTTTTTGTTTTTTAACTCTAAAAGGAGCTGAAGGAAATGTCCGAAAAAAAGACGTTTTACATTACGACCCCCATCTATTATCCCAGTGACAAGCTGCATATCGGGCATGCGTACACCACGGTGGCGGGCGACGCGATAGCTCGTTACAAACGGCTGCGCGGCTTCGATGTCCGCTATTTGACGGGGACGGACGAGCATGGTCAAAAAATTGAACGCAAGGCCGGAGAAGCGGGGAAGACCCCGCAGCAATTTGTCGACGACATCGTGGTCGGCATTAAAGAGCTGTGGAAGAAGCTCGACATTTCGAACGACGATTTCATCCGCACGACCGAACCGCGGCATAAGGCGGTCGTCGAGAAGATTTTTGACCGTTTGGTGGAAAAAGGCGATATCTATAAAGGGGAGTATGAGGGCTGGTACTGTACCCCGTGCGAATCCTTCTTTACGGAGCGGCAGCTCGTCGAGGGCAACTGTCCCGACTGCGGACGTCCGGTGGAGTTGGTCAAGGAGGAAAGTTATTTCTTCCGGATGAGCAATTACGTCGACCGGCTGCTGAAGTACTACGAGGAAAATCCCGGCTTTATCCAGCCGGAATCCCGCAAAAACGAAATGATCAACAACTTTATCAAGCCGGGTCTGGAGGATCTGGCGGTATCGCGGACCACGTTTGACTGGGGCGTGAAGGTAAAAGGGGATCCGAAGCACGTCGTATATGTGTGGATCGACGCTCTGTCCAACTATATTACGGCTTTGGGCTACGGAACCGACAACGAGGAGCTGTTTAACCGCTACTGGCCCGCCGACGTTCATCTCGTCGGGAAAGAAATCGTGCGGTTTCATACGATTTACTGGCCGATTATGTTGATGGCGCTGGATTTGCCTTTGCCGAAAAAAGTATTCGGCCACGGCTGGCTTCTGATGAAGGGCGGCAAAATGTCCAAATCCAAAGGAAATGTCATGGATCCCGCCGTGCTGATCGACCGTTACGGGCTGGACGCCACCCGTTATTACTTGCTGCGCGAGGTGCCTTTCGGCGCCGACGGTTCGTTTACACCGGAGAGCTTCGTCCAGCGCGTTAATTCCGATCTGGCTAACGATCTGGGCAATCTGCTGAACCGGACGGTGGCGATGGTCGGCAGATATTTTGACGGCGAAGTCCCGGCTTACCGGCCGAACATTACGCCGTACGATGCCGATCTCTCCAAACTTGCGCTCGAAACGGTCGAGAAGGTGGAAGAGGTCATGGAGAATTTGGAATTTTCCGTGGCGCTGTCCGCTATCGGCGCTTTTATCGGCCGGACCAACAAATACATCGATGAAACCCAGCCTTGGGTGCTCGCCAAAGATGAGGCGAAAAAAGAGGAGCTGGCTTCGGTGATGGTCCATCTCGTCGAATCGCTGCGGATTGCGGCGATCTTGCTGCAGCCGTTCCTGACCCAGGCGCCGGCCAAAATCTGGGCGCAGCTGGGCTTGACGCCGGGCGAACTGACCGCCTGGGACAGTGCCAAGTCCTTCGGCCTCGTACCGGCCGGGACGAAGGTCGGCAAGGGCGAGCCGATCTTCCCGCGGCTCGACGCCGAGCAGGAAATCGAGTACATCGCGAACTCGATGTCCGGGGGGACGGCGTCCGCGGCTGCCGCGCCGGCTGAGGCGGCCGACGCTGGCGCTTCCGCGGAGGCTCCCGCGAAGCCGGAGCTCAAGGACGAAATCGGCATCGACGATTTCGCCAAGGTCGAGCTGCGCGTGGCCGAGGTGCTTGCCTGCGAGCCCGTGCCGAAAGCCGACAAGCTGCTCAAGCTGCAATTGGACCTCGGCTTCGAGCAGCGGCAGGTGGTCTCCGGGATTGCGAAATTCTACAAGCCCGAAGAGCTGGTGGGCCGGAAAGTCATCTGCGTAACGAATCTCAAGCCGGTGAAGCTGCGCGGCGAGCTGTCCCAGGGAATGATCCTGGCGGCTTCGCAAGGGGACCAGCTTACGCTGGCCACGGTGCCGGATTCCATGCCGAACGGCGCCGTCGTCAAATAAAACGACCGATTGTACACTTACCGCCAAGCGCTCTGCCCTTGGCGGTTTTTTTGTGGCTTGCTCTCAAATAATAAGCAAAATGTCAACATGGAGTTGACACTTGTTTTACATTACCTCTATAATCATCTTTGTAATTATTACGATTAAAGCGAGAGGGAGAGAAAATATGCGTTTATACATAAATAAATGCTGGAAGCCGGCGATGATCCTGCTGGCAGGAGTCCTGCTGCTTGCAGGCTGCGGGAAAAGCGGCGGCGGAGGCGAAATTGTCGAGGGGAAGCTGAATGTCGTCACCAGTTTTTATCCGGTTTACGAATTTTCCGTGGCGATCGGCGGCGAGGACGCGAATGTGATCAATCTGCTGCCGACCGGGGTGGAGCCGCATGATTGGACACCGCGGAGCAAGGACATGCTGAACACCTCCAAGGCGGATTTGTTCCTTTATAATGGAGCGGGATTGGAAGGATGGGTTCCCAACTTTCTTAAAGGGCTGAATCAAGACGCAAAAGTGAAGCCGGTGGAACTGAGCAAGGGCATCGAGCTGATTTACGCGGAAGGAGATGACGGCCATAACCATGGCCATGCGGAGGCAGGCGAGAACGGGGCGGAAGAAGAAGGTCATGCCGATGAAGCCCATTCTGAACAGGCACACGAGGATGGGCATGATCATCATATCGATCCGCACACTTGGGTCAGCCCGAAATCCGCGAAAATCATGGCCGAGAATATCAAAAACAGCTTCGTGGAGGCAGATCCCGCCCATAAAGAAGGGTATGAAGCCAGGTTTGCGGAGCTTCGCCAAAAGCTCGACGATCTTGACGCGAAATTTACGGAGGAGCTGGCCAAAACCTCGAAAAAGGAAATCGTCGTTTCCCACCAAGCTTTCGGCTACTTGTGCCGGGATTATGGCCTCACCCAGCATGCGATCATGGGCTTGTCCCCGGAAGCGGAGCCACGAGCCCAGGATTTGGTGACACTCTCCAAAATGGTCAAACAGGAAGGCATCCGGTACATTTTCTTCGAGGAACTGGTTTCCGACAAGCTGGCCAAAACTTTGGCGAGCGAAGCCGGTGTCGAGACACTGGTGTTGAATCCGGTCGAAGGGCTTACCAAGGAGCAGCAGGAGAACGGGGACAATTTCTTTACCCTCATGGAAAAGAATTTGCAAAATCTGATTCTCGCTCTAAAATAAAGAGAGGCATTACAGTAGAACCGGAAGGAAGAGAGCCATGAACTCCGAAAACGCCGCTCCGGCGGCTTACTGCCATGAGAATATCATCGAACTGGATCAGGTTTCCTTCGCTTACGGCGATCAGAAAGTCATTACCGATCTCAGTCTTGTCGTGAAAGAACGTGATTTCGTCGGCGTGATCGGTTCCAACGGAGCCGGCAAAACGACGCTTCTCCGGATGATGGTCGGCTTGCTGAAGCCGTCGCAAGGAGAGATCCGGCTGTTCGGGCAAAGCATCCGGCGGTTTCGGGATTGGGACCGCATCGGCTATGTGCCGCAGAAGAACGCCTTTAATCCGCTGTTTCCCGCAACGGTGCGGGAAGTGGTCATGTCGGGCTTGTACAGCAACAAGAAGCTGTTTAAGCGGGTCGGCAAGGAGGATCTTCAGAAATGCAGCGAAGCCCTGGAAGTCATGCGAATCGCGGACATTGCCGGCAAGCGGATCGGTCAATTGTCGGGAGGTCAGCAGCAGCGGGTGTTCCTCGCCCGGGCGCTGATCAATCAGCCCGATCTGCTCGTGTTGGATGAGCCTACGGTCGGAATCGACGCGCAAACCCAGGCCGATTTTTTTGAATTGATTTTTCATATGCATCGCCACCACCACATGACATTCCTGATGGTGTCCCATGATATGGAAATGATTGAAAGTTACTTGGGTAAAGAACCGCGCGACCGCTGCGGCGGCATTAAATTTTACGTGCGCCATTCGCATGAACAGGACTGCACCATCCCCGGGATGCAGCATTCGTTGGTCTAGTCTGCATGCTCGGGAAGCGATAGGAGATGTGACATTTGGAGATTTTAACTGCGGATTTTTTTCAAAGAGCGCTGACAGGCGGGCTGCTGATCGGGCTGACGGCTCCCCTGATCGGCATTTTTCTTGTTTTACGGCGGCTTTCGATGATCGGGGATACGCTGGCCCATGTGACGATTGCGGGGGTGGCTCTGGGGCTTCTGGTCAATGTCTATCCGATCGGCGTCGGGCTGGCTTTTGCCGTCGCGGCCTCGTTTGCGATCGAGAAGCTGCGCAAGGCCTATAAAGGATATGCCGAGTTGTCCATCGCCGTCATCATGGCGGGGGGCGTGGCGCTGGCTTCCCTGTTCTTCACGCTGGGAATGGGTTACAATACGGATGTAATGAGTTATTTGTTCGGCAGTATATATACGTTGGACACTACCGATCTGTATGTGGTCGGTGCGGTCACCCTCGTTGTCGTCACGGTGGTGTCGATCTTCTTTAAAGAGATGTTCTTGCTGACGTTCGAAGAGGATGCGGCATCGGTCAGCGGGTTGCCCGTCAAGCTGCTGAATATGCTGATTACCGTTATGACGGCACTGGTCATCAGTACCGCGATCAAAATCGTCGGCGCCCTGCTCGTATCGGCGCTGCTCACGATTCCGGCGGCCTGCAGCCTGCTGATTGCCAGAAGCTTTAAGTCCTCGGTGATCTTCTCCGTCGCTATCGCCGAGATCGCCGTGGTCGCCGGCCTGGTTACCGCGGGGGTATGGAACCTGGCCCCCGGCGCTACGATCGTTTTGCTGCTGATCGCCATGCTGATTTTAACATTGATCGGGAAAAAAGGATTTTCCGCATAGACATGGAAGGATGGGTGTTATGGCCGACATGAATCTTTGGGTTGCTTTCGGGGCGGGGGTGGCGTCCTTCATTTCTCCATGCTGCCTTCCGTTATACCCGTCCTATTTGTCGTATATTACCGGTCTGTCGGTGCAGACGCTAAAGACTGAACAGAACAAACGGGAAGTCCGGTTCCGCACCATGACGCATACGCTGGCCTTCATTTTGGGGTTTTCCGCGGTATTTTATACGCTCGGATTCGGCGCGGGACTGTTCGGCGAGGTTTTTAACAACAACCGGGATTTGATCCGCCAATTGTCGGCGATATTAATCATCCTGATGGGACTATTCCTGCTCGGCATCTTCCAGCCCCAGTTTTTGCTGCGCGAGCGGAAGATGAATTTGAAATTCAAGCCGACGGGCTACATTGGCTCCTTTATTTTCGGCATCGGCTTTTCGGCGGGATGGTCCCCCTGCGTCGGTCCGATCCTCGCCGCGATTATCGCGCTTGCGGTAAGCGAGCCGGGGACCTGGCTCGGCCTCATCACCGCTTATTCGGCCGGGTTTGCGCTGCCTTTCTTTGCCCTTGCTTTTTTCGTCGGCTCGACGAAGTGGATTGTCCGTTACTCGGCTGTTCTCATGAAGGTAGGAGGCGGAATTATGCTGCTGATGGGCATTTTGCTGTTTACGAACCGGATGGCGCAAATTACGATTTGGCTGCAGCAGATGACGCCGGAATGGCTGAAATTCTGAGCGAACCGCCTTTCCATGAGTATTAAATTGCATGGTTCGCAGACTTGCCAACAGACAAGTTTTACATGTATCATTAAACAAGTAGCGGGATGTGCATGTGATGTCAGGTCCGCGTGAACTCATGGAAAAGAGGTAATACCAGATGCCAACGCCCAGTATGGAAGATTATTTGGAGCGTATCTACAAATTGATCGACGAGAAAGGATACGCCCGAGTTTCCGATATTGCGGAAGGGTTGGAGGTTCATCCTTCATCCGTCACCAAGATGATCCAGAAGCTGGATAAAGATGAATATTTAATTTATGAAAAGTATCGGGGCTTGGTTTTGACGAACAAGGGGAAGAAAGTAGGAAAACGGCTCGTTGACCGTCATGAGCTGCTTGAAGAATTCCTCGAAATGATCGGTGTCGATCAGGAGAATATATATAAAGATGTGGAAGGGATCGAGCATCATTTAAGTTGGGATTCCATCACCTGCATTGCCGGTCTGGTCGAATATTTTAAGCGGGAGAGCTCCAGGGCCGAGGATTTGCGCAAGGTTCAGCAGGAACTGCTGGGGGAATCTTAAGTCCGTCAAGTACGAATTAAGGATGCTTCGTCAAAAAGCGCGAACGCAGGGGGCGCCCCCTCGCTGTTCGCGCTTTTTGTTTATGACCTGCGCGGTTTCCCGAAAAGTTTACGGGTTGTCCGCAACTCCGGAGGCCTCTGGTGCGTTTACATTAGGTAGAGTTGTTTAGGGATTTCAATAGTGGAGGTTGCAGATGAAATTTTTTCGGGTTTGGTTAGTGGCTTTATTGGTTTTTGTCTTGGTCTGGCCTGTTTCCGGAACGGGACGGGTGCAGGCGGCTTCGGACCGTGACATTCAAATCGTGATGGACGGAGAAGTTCTTCCGAGTGATTCGGCTCCCTATGTGAAGCCGAAACTGAATGTGACGATGGTCCCGCTTCGGGTCATCAGCGAAGAGATGGGGGCCCGGGTCGACTGGTCTCCGTCAGTTCGTACCGCCACGATCGAGAAAGACGGCAACACGCTGGTGTTGACGATGGGCAGCAAGACCGCTGTAGTGAACGGGACAAACGTAGCGCTCGAGGTCTCCGTGGAGAGCAAGAACCTCAGGACGATGGTGCCGCTCCGCTTTGTCGGCGAGCAGCTCGGGCTTTCGGTCGATTGGGATCCGACCTCAAGAATTATTACGCTTACGTCGCCGGGCGGGGGGACCGGACAGCCGCCGGAGGCTACGCCGCCAACCGAGCCGCAGCAGCCGGACATCCCCGCACCCGCAAAGAGCGGTGAAATGCGCGGAGCCTGGATTTCAACCGTCTCGAACCTGGATTGGCCGAGCAAGGCTTCGTACGGGAAGGCCGACGAGCAAAAGGCCGAGTATACGAAGCTGCTTGACGAGCTGCAGGCGATGGGTATCAATGCGGTATTCGTTCAGGTTCGCCCTTCGGCGGATGCGCTCTACCGTTCCGAGCTTGTGCCCTGGTCGGGTTTTCTAACGGGCACGGTGGGGAAAGATCCGGGGTATGATCCGCTGCAGTTCATGATTGAGGAGACGCACCGCCGCGGCATGCAGTTCCATGCCTGGTTCAATCCGTTCCGCGCCAGCACGGGAAGCGATGCCAGCAAGCTGTCGGCCAACCACGTGGCGAAGCAGCATCCGGAATGGATCGTTAAGTTTGACGGCAAACTGTACATCAATCCGGGCATTCCGGAGGCCCGGGCGCATATCGTTGATGCGATCATGGAAGTGGTTGAACGTTACGATATCGACGGCGTTCATCTTGACGACTACTTCTACCCTTCGGGTGAGTCGGCCAAGGCCAAGTTTAACGACGATGCTACTTACAAGAGCTATAACGCCAACAATATCGGCGATAAAGGGGACTGGCGCCGGGACAATGTGAACGATCTTGTCCGGGAGCTTGACCGCCAAATTCACGCGGTCAAACCGGGTGTGTCTTTCGGGATCAGCCCTTTCGGGGTGTGGCGAAATAAGGCGACCGACCCTACGGGATCGGATACTCGCGCCGGTATTACCGCTTATGACAGCACCTATGCCGACGTCCGCACCTGGATCAGGGAAGGGTGGATCGATTATGTGGCGCCGCAAATTTATTGGAGCCTGACCCGCAAAGAAGCCCGCTACGATATTATCGCAAATTGGTGGGCTGCGGAAGTAAGAGGCACTGACGTGAAATTATACATCGGACACGCGCCTTACAAGATCGGTACCCCGGAGATCGGCTGGAATACCGCTCAGGAGATTATCGATCAACTGGATTATAACCGGACGATTCCGGAAGTAAACGGCAGTATTTTCTTCAGTGCCAAGGATTTGCGGAAAAATCCGCTCGGACTTATTCCTTTGCTTCAATCCTATTACGGCAACAAATAAGCATATGGACAACCCTCATCCTCATACATAAGCATAAGACTTGTGTAGGGGATGGGGGTTTTCTTATGCTTATGAACGGCGTTTTCGAGGGTGGAGGAGTTAAGGGCATTTCCCTGGCCGGTGCGGTTAGGGCGGCGGAAGAGCATGGGTGGCGATTTCATCGGGTTGCCGGCACGTCTTCGGGCTCCATCGTCGCTTCGATGTTGGCGGCCGGTTACGATGGGCAGGAGATGCGGGAGATTATTCTGGAAACTTCATTCACCCGGTTTTTGCGTAGAGCTCCGATCTTTAATACCGCGTTGATCGGTCCGGCTCTGCGCGTCCTTTTAAAGAAGGGGCTATATTCCGGAGAGGCGCTGGAGGAATGGATCCGCAAAATACTGTTGGACAAAGGCGTCAAAACCTTTGGCGATCTGGAGGACAATAAATTGAAAATTATCGCTTCGGATATCACCAGCGGAAAAATCATGGTGCTTCCGGACGATTTGGTGAAAATCGGATTTCGTCCCGAGTCGTTTGAGGTGGCCAAGGCCGTAAGGATGAGCTGCAGCATCCCGTACTTTTTTGACCCGGTCCTGCTCCGTCTTCCCCCCAAATTGTCGAAAGGCAAAAGGTTTCCCGACCAGTTCCTCCACATTGTGGACGGAGGGCTGCTCAGCAATTTTCCATTATGGTTATTCGACCAGGTTCCGTCCGCTCCGAAGAAGGACAAGATGATCCCGACGGTGGGATTCCAGATGGTCGGCAAAAACAGCAACCAACCCCATGTGATCCGCGGCCCGTTCTCCATGCTCCAGGCTTTGGTGGAAACGATGCTATCTGCCCACGACGAACGGTACATTGAACAAGAAAACCGCTATCGGACGGTTAAAATCCCCACGCTTGGCATCTCGACCACGCAATTTGATATCGGAAAAGAAGAGAGCCTGCTGCTCTATGAATCCGGGCTTCGGGCCGGAAATCGCTTCTTCGGGGACTGGAATGCCCAGTATTACGAAGAGCAGTTCATAAAGTATCAGCAGGCTCGTGTCAATTAATGATATTTCGGTAAATCGTCGTCGTTTTTTCCCTTTTGGCCTTCTATGACCTGAAACGGGTAAGACTTGCGCTTCCCTCCGGCCTGACGGCGTTCTCCGGCGACCTTGGCCATGGTCCGGGCCGAGGGCTTAACCTTGGGGGTAGATTTCCGGAATTGACGCGGCGGGAATTTATAGAGCAGGAATACGATGCCGACGACAATGAGCGGAATCAACAGACCGCCAAGGTCCAATCTTCCTCTTCCAAACAGTCCATCTAAAATGCTGAAGGCGGCTAAGGCGATAACGATCCAGAATAGAATGGCCTGTTTTTTCATGCTCTCATCATCCTTTCACGGGATCCAAGGAAGAACGGCCGATATCGGGTTCGATCGCCGAGGATTGCTCCAGTCGGGCATCCAGCTCGCGCATCCGGTTAAAGGAAGCGATGGAGACTTCGACCTGATCGTCGGTCGGTTCTTTAGTGGTTAACAATTGAAGCCAGAGTCCGGGATAACCGAGAAACCGGAGTACCGGGATGTCCCGGACCGCATTCGTAAACCGGAGCATTTCGAACGAAATGCCGATGACCAGCGGCAGTAACAGGATGCGAATATATACGCGCTCCCATATGGAATCCCAACTGAAAATCGGAAGGGAGTAAATGATGACGCCGACAATCACCGTCAAGATGATGAAGCTGCTGCCGCAGCGGTAGTGCAGGCGGCTGTATTTCTGCACGTTTTGCGGCGTAAGTTCTTCGCCGGCTTCATAGGCGCTGATCACCTTGTGTTCCGCCCCATGGTATTGAAAAAGGCGCTTGATGACAGGCGTTTGCGAGATGATCCACAGGTACGCCAGAAGGAAGACGATTTTGATGACTCCTTCAATCAGGGTATGCAAAGTCTGATTCTCAAATGCATGCTGAAAAATGAACTGTTCGACTACCGCAGGTACGGCCGTGAAAATCAGCTTTCCGACTATAAAAGAAAGCACGCCTACCACCGCCACCCCCAAAATCATGGACAGGGAGAAGGAGGATTCTTCCTTTTCTTTTTGCTTGGCGCGCTCCTCCTGTGAAAGTTCGTCATCGGCCATCGCCTCGGCCGAATAATTTAAATGCTTGGACCCTTTGGCGCTGGAATCGATGATGCTGACCAGACCGCGGACAAGCGGAATTTTACGCAGTTTTCTCACCCAGGCTTTATCCTGTTTGGGCACTTCCAAAAAGGTGATCTCTCCGTTTTTGCGGCGAACTGCAGTGACATTGACATGTTTTCCGCCGAACATGACGCCTTCCATAACGGCTTGGCCGCCATAGATCGTGGGTGTGGATTGCTGAGGCAACTATTTCACCTTCCTAGAATCGATTTAATAGAAATGAGGGTTTCATAAACACATTGTATCGAACTTCTAATGTAAATTCTAGTTTGATTAGTCTTTTTTGAATTGCGCATACTAATGGCAACCATACAAGGTATCTGGAAAAGGAGAAGTGTGCAAATGATCCAACATATGTTCAGACGAAAGAAGAAGACGAATATCTGGCTTTTTTCCCTACAGCTCGGCTTTTTTGCGGGACTGATCTGGGGCGCGGTCAGAGGCTTGTTTTATTATATGAAGTTTACGGGGATCGTCCCCGGATTTTTAATGGAACCGTTTTTTAAACATGCTTATCTAAAAACGCTGCCGGGGTATTATGCGGGATGGCTGTCTTTTATCCTGTTCTCTCTCGTCGCTTCCGTAATTTATGTGGTGGCGTTCCGGAAATTAAAGGGACCTTGGCCCGGACTGGTCTATGGTGTGGCCTGGTGGCTGGTTTTGTTTTTTGCATTGGGGCCGTTCACAAAAATGACCCGACCGGCCACCGAGTATTCGTTCGATACGCTGTTCAGCGAATTTTGCGTATTTTTGCTGTGGGGCATGTTCATCGGTTACACCACGGCCGAAGAGTATACGAATGAAAGGGTTCGGGAGCCGAAGAAGGTACTGCAATAGGGACAAAATGCTTCTCAATATCCGTTTGTCTATGGTAAAATAACTTTTGGTTATTTTTACAGGGGAGGTTCTGAAATTCGGACACAGCCGTTCTGATGAACCTTGAACCAGGAAGGGTGAAGCCATATGTATCGCATCCTTGTGATAAACGGCCCGAATCTGAATATGCTGGGAATCCGCGAGCCCGGAATATACGGCTCCGAAAGCCTGAAGGATATCGAGGCCAGGTTGAACGAACTGGCGGGGAATGAAGATATCGCGCTTTCTTTTTTTCAATCCAATTATGAAGGCGCATTGATCGATCAAATTCATGAGGCGTACGGTTCCTTCGACGGCATTTTAATTAATCCGGGGGCTCTCACCCATTACAGTTACGCGCTCCGAGACGCGCTGTCCGCGGTTAACCTCCCTGCGGTGGAAGTGCATTTATCCAACATCCATACCCGCGAATCCTTTCGCCATCATTCGGTGATCGCTCCGGTAGCGGTGGGACAAATTGCGGGGTTCGGTTCTTACGGATATGAGTTGGGGCTGGCGGCGCTAAAACGTCACCTGCAGAAGTTTCAATAAATGCGACCTCGTGGCACAGTGAAGCGAAGTTAACAAGGAAGTTAACAAGTAAGGAGAGTTAAATATGGGAAATACACGTGTAGAGGGCTTGCGCAAAGTTATGGAGCGGGAGCAGCTCGAGGCATTATGGATTACGAACGCTGTGAACCGCCGCTATTTGACGGGATTTACGGGCAGCTCGGGATATGTTCTCGTTACCCGGCAGAAGGCCTTCCTGCTGACGGATTTCCGCTATACGACACAGGCGGCCGAGCAGGCGCCCGGGTTTGAAATTGTGCAACATGGCCCTTCCGTTGCGGACAGTCTGAAAGAGCTTCTTTCGGGAGAAGGGATTAAAGAGCTCGGTTTTGAGGAAGCGAGCATGGTATTCTCCACTTACCGTGCGCTGGAACGGGATCTTCACCCGGTGAAGCTTGTACCTGTCGGCGGACTGGTGGAGGAGCTGCGGCTGTACAAGGATGACGGCGAACTGGAATTAATGAAACAGGCCGCCGATTTGGCCGACCGCACCTACCTGCACATGCTGGAAGTGCTTAAGCCGGGAGTAACGGAATGGGACATGGCGTTGGAACTGGAGACGTTCATGCGCAAGCACGGCGCTGCCGGAACTTCTTTTGACACCATCGTCGCGTCCGGCGAGCGCTCCGCGCTGCCGCACGGTGTGGCCAGCAGCCGTGTGATCCAACGAAACGAATTCGTTACTATGGATTTCGGCGCTTATATGAACGGTTATTGCTCGGATATAACCCGCACGGTTTTCATCGGAGAGCCTACGCCGAAACACCGGGAGATTTACGATATCGTTCTGGAGGCTCAGCTGCATACGCTTGAGTTTCTCCGGCCGGGCATGACAGGCCGCGAAGCGGACGCCCTCGCCCGCGATATCATTACCCGGTACGGCTACGGAGAGCAGTTTGGCCACAGTACGGGCCATGGTCTCGGTCTGGAGGTTCATGAGGAGCCTCGCGTCTCCAAACTAAGCGACACCGTTCTGAAACCGGGGATGGTCGTCACGGTCGAGCCGGGAATCTACATCCCTGGTTTCGGCGGGGTGCGGATTGAAGACGACGTGGTCATTACGGAGAACGGGGCCAAGCGTTTGACGGAATCGACCAAAGAATTTATGATGTTAGGGTAATTCGTCGAACGGCGGGTTTTGCACGGGGTAATTTTTAATTAACAATAAATAGTTTAACCCACTTGAGGAGGTTCTTTTGTGATTTCAGTAAACGATTTTAAGACAGGCTTGACCGTCGAAGTGGACGGAGATATTTTTACGGTGCTGGATTTCCAGCATGTTAAACCGGGGAAAGGCGCGGCTTTCGTCCGCTCCAAATTGAAAAACCTCCGCAACGGGAACACGGTGGAGAAGACGTTCCGCGCCGGTGAAACGATCGGCCGGGCGATGATCGAGAACCGCGACGTTCAATATCTGTATGCGAGCGGCCAGGATCACGTGTTTATGGACAATGAAACTTACGATCAATTCAGCTTGTCCGAGGACCAATTGAAATGGGAGCTTAATTTCCTGAAAGAAAATATGAACGTAAAAATCGTCAGCTACCAAGGCGAAATTCTTGGCATTAACCTGCCGAACAGCGTTGAGCTTCGCGTCGTGGAAACCGAGCCGGGGATCAAAGGCAACACGGCAACGGGCGCCACAAAGAACGCCAAGGTCGAAACCGGCCTTAACGTACAAGTCCCCTTGTTTATCAATGAAGACGATATTTTGCTGATCGATACCCGCGAAGGCAAATACATCTCCCGGGCCTAAGACTACAGCGCATTTGGGTTTTAACGATATCCTCCACCCATACACGGGTGGAGGAATTTTTATAAGTAAACATTTTTAAGGGAAGCGCGTCGGCAGATGTTTTTCTTTGAATGTCGGCAAAAGCATTGACTTCCTTCCGGTCTTTCGTATTATACTGGTTTAAAGCGTTAGTGATAGAAAAATGGCAATAGTACTTCCACAGGCAAACTTGTTGGATAGGATTGCGTACATTAGGGAGGGTCCGACTTGGCTTTATATGTAATGAAATTCGGAGGCAGCTCCGTGGGGGATACGGAGCGCATGCAGCGCGTAGCCCGGCGCGTCGTGGAGAAACAGGATGAAGGACACCGGGTTATGGTTGTCGTTTCCGCCATGGGCGATACGACCGACGATCTGATCGATCAGGCGAAGCTGCTGGGCAGCGAACTGCCGGCTCGCGAGATGGATATGCTGATGACGACCGGGGAGCAAATTTCCATCGCCCTGCTATCGATTGCGATACAACAGCTGGGAAGAAAAGCGATTTCCTTCACCGGTTGGCAAGCCGGGTTCCGGACGGAAGCCGTACACGGCAAGGCCCGGATCACGGGGATCCATCCCGAGCGCGTGACACAGGCTCTGGAGGAAGGATATATCGTCGTCGTAGCCGGCTTCCAAGGCATGACGGAGGACGGCGAGATTACCACGTTCGGGCGCGGGGGCTCGGATACGACGGCCGTAGCGCTGGCCGCCGCCACTTCCGCCGATGTCTGCGAAATCTATACGGACGTGGATGGCGTGTATTCGACCGATCCGCGGATCGTCAAGAACGCTCGCAAGCTGGAGGAAATTTCTTATGACGAAATGCTGGAGCTGGCGAATTTGGGAGCGGCCGTATTGCATCCGCGCGCGGTGGAATATGCGAAGCATAATCAGGTTCGCCTCGTCGTCCGGTCCAGCTTTAACCATAATGAAGGCACAGTTGTCAAGGAGGATGTCAAGATGGAGCAAGGTGTAGTAGTCAGCGGAATCGCTTATGACAAAAATGTGGCACGCATCAGTATTTTGGGCGTTTCCCATGTACCGGGCGTACTGGCGAAAGTGTTCGGTTCGCTGGCGGAAGCCAAAATCGACGTAGATATCATCGTTCAGAGCGGCGTTCAGGACGGGAAAGCGGACTTCAGCTTTACGGTCGCTCTTTCCGACCGGGAGAAAGCCCTTGGCGTCCTGGAAGGGATTCGGAGCGAGCTTCCCTACGAGGAGGTGACTTCGGAAGTCGATCTCGTAAAAGTATCGATCGTCGGGGCGGGTATGGTCAGCCATCCGGGCGTCGCCGCCAAAATGTTTGACGTCATCTCCAAAGAAGGCGTGAACATCAAAATGGTCAGCACTTCGGAAATCAAAGTCTCTTGTGTGATCGAAGCGGGCAAGCTGAACGAAGTCGTCAAGGCGCTTCACACCGCTTACGGGCTTGATACGGACAGCCAGGTTTTTGTGGGCGGGCCGAAAGACCGCCGTTAAGCTTTCAAGAAGCAGTGAGGATACTTTTAAGTCAGGGTCGCCCTATTAAAGGCGATCCTCTTTTCGATAGGTTTTGAACCGTCCAGCAATTTGGGCGGTTCTTTTTTTTCTAAAATGACCGGCTTCCGCATATCGATAAATGAGCACATTGGACAAGAAGGAGGACCTTATGCTTGATAAATTTGTTACGGGAATGGCGACGCTGCGGATTATATCCGGTACGATTGAAATTTTGGCGGCGTTGTTGATGCTGAAGCTGGGAAGGGTCGATAAAGCGCTGGCCGTTAACTCGGCGCTCGCCTTTGTGGGGCCGATGATTCTGATCGTCACCACGTCCATCGGGCTGGCCGGCATGGCGGACAAACTCTCCTGGGGAAAAATGCTTTGGATCGGCTGCGGGGTTACGTGTCTCTTAATCGGCATTTTGAAGAAATGATAGATTTCCCGTCATAAAGACGGAGTACAGGCATAAATATGAGATATACCACGAGGGAAAAGACATGCATTACCCATATTAGCAAGAAAGATTTGGGGGTACGCCTATGGATCATAGCCAGAGCTGGCTAAACGTATTTCCCGACCACCTTCGCTCCCTGTTGGCCAAGCTTCCGCCCGCCCTATTCGCGGCGCTTGAAGAGGTGCGGATCCGGGAGGGGCGTCCGCTTGAAGTGAATGCCGGCGGGCACTACTACTTTTTGACTCCCGAAGGAGGGTTGACCCGTCAGCCGGCGGAGGCCTATATCCCCGGAAAGCCGGAGGGGAACCGTCTGCTCGATCTCATCACGAACCACTCGCTTTATACGATGGAGGAGGAGCTGCGCAAAGGCTTTATTACGATCGCCGGCGGACACCGGATCGGACTGGCCGGGAGAACCGTATTGAGCGGAGGAAAGGTGGAGCATCTGCGTGATATCAGCGGCTTTAACGTGCGGATTGCCAGAGAGATTCGCGGAATCGCCGACAGCTTGCTTCCGCATCTGCTGGATTTCAAACAGCACAGCATTCTGCACACGCTGATTTTGTCTCCGCCCCAGCAGGGAAAAACGACGTTGATCCGAGATTTGGCCCGTCAAATCAGCGCGGGTACCTGGAGACACCCGGAAGCGAAATGGCCCGGATTGAAAGTCGCCGTCATTGATGAAAGATCGGAGATCGCGGGCAGCAAGCGCGGAGTGCCCAGCTTCGATATCGGGCCGCGCACGGATGTGATGGACGGGTGCCCGAAAGCGGAAGGCATCATGATGATGATCCGCTCGATGTCTCCGGATGTGCTGATCGTCGACGAGATCGGGAGGCCGGAGGATGCGGAAGCGCTGGCCGAAGCACTTCATGCCGGGGTGCGCGTCATCGCCACGGCGCATGGTTCCGGCGTGGAGGATATGCCTTCCCGCCCGGCGTTGTCCAAGCTCTCGGAAACCTCTTTCTTTCAAGTGTACGCCGTGCTGAACCGGACGGAGAAAGGCACCTCTTTCCGGCTATGGGACGGGAAGCGGAGAAGGGTACAGGAAGCCGGCTGGAAGGGCAGGGACGAGCATGCTTAAGATGCTTGGGGCGGTTCTGATCATCACGGCGGCGACGCTGGCCGGTTGGATTCAGGCCAAGCAGTACGCCAGCCGGCCGAACCAGATTCGCAAGCTGATCCTGGCGCTGAGGCGGCTGCAGACGGAAATCATGTACGGCTTTACGCCGCTCCCGGATGCGCTGGAGCGCATCGGCGGACAGAGCGGGGAGCCGATCCGTTCGATCTTTCGGAGCGCGGCGGAGTCGATGAAGCCGGGCGGCAACCGGACGGCCCAGGAAAGTCTGCATGCGGCCGTGGAATCGGGCTGGAAGCACACCGCCATGAAGGCCGCCGAGAAGGATGTGCTGCTCCAGCTGAGCTATACCCTGGGGACAAGCGACCGGAACGATCAGCTTGGTCACCTCGAGACCGCCGTACGCCAATTGGAGAGCGAGGAAGCCGTGGCGCGGGAGGATCAGGCCCGATATGAAAAAATGTTCAAGAGCCTGGGATTGCTGTGCGGAGCGTTCATCGTCATTTTATTCTATTGAATCCCTTACCCCTCCCTACTCCTGTTTCGCCTGTGAATACGATAGCGAGGTGCCAAGTCAATGAACATAGAAGTGAACGCCATATTTCAAATCGCGGGCATCGGGATCATCATCGCCATGATCCACACGGTGTTGAAGCAGATGGGCAAGGAAGACATGGCCCACTGGGTGACGCTGATCGGCTTCGTCGTCGTGCTGTTTATGGTGATCCGGCTGCTGGACAGTTTGTTTCAGGAAATCAAATCGATTTTTCTCTTCCAGTAGGTGATCCTTAACGTGGAAATCATTCAAGTTGTAGGCCTCGGACTCGTGGCGACGATATTGATCCTGGTCATTAAGGAGCAAAAACCGCTTTTCGCCTTTTTAATCGCCGCAAGTACCGGTATATATATCTTTTTGTTCCTGGTCGGCAAGATCGGCGGGATTATCGAAGTTCTGGAAGATCTGGCCGAATCGTCCGGCGTACAGATGATCTATTTAAAAACGATTTTGAAAATTATCGGGATCGCCTACATCGCCGAATTCGGAGCGCAGATTGTCAGGGACGCGGGGCAGGAAAGCATCGCTTCCAAAATCGAGCTGGCGGGAAAAGTGATGATCATGGTCCTGGCGATCCCGATCATTACGATCATTATCGAGACCGTCATGAAATTGCTGCCGGCATGAGCAAAGGTGGGACAAGAATGAGAGCGCGGCACACCGATTGGCGGCTTAAAACTCTGTTTCTGATTGTTTTCGGGCTGATGCTTCTCAAGGTTCCCCTCCCCGTCCTGGCTGCGGAAGAAGGTCCCGCCGGAGACTGGGTACAGCGGCAGGCGGAAGAGCTGCCGACGGATCAGGTGGAAACCTACTGGCAGAGCTTGATGAAGGAGTACGGCGGCTTTTTTCCGGACGGGCACATGCCCTCTTTCATGGATTTGCTGTTCTCCAAAGATCGGGATTTCTCCTTTAAATCGGCTTTGACGGGACTGCTCAAGTACATGTGGCACGAGGTGCTGTATAACGGCCATATTCTCGTTACGATCGTGCTGCTGGCGGTGTTCAGTATGATTCTGGAAACGCTGCAGACCGCTTTCGAGCGGAATCAGGTGAGCAAGGTGGCCTATTCCATCTGTTACATGGTGATACTCGTGCTCGCCATCAACAGTTTTCATGTGGCTGTCACTTATGCGACGGGGGCCATCAACGGGATGATCGACTTTATGATGGCCATGGTTCCGCTATTGTTTACGCTGCTCGCTTCCATGGGAAACGTCGTCACCGTTTCGGTTACCCATCCGCTGGTCGTGTTCATGGTTCACGCCGTCGGGACGATGGTTCACACGCTCGTCTACCCGCTTCTGTTCTTCTCGGCGGTCCTGCACATCGTCAGCTCCTTGTCGGAGAAATACAAGCTGACCCAACTGGCCAATCTGCTCCGGACCGTAGGCATGGCGATCCTTGGCGTGCTGCTTACCGTGTTTCTGGGCGTCATCTCCGTAAAAGGCGTCACCGGATCGGTCGCCGACGGGGTGACCCTGCGGACGGCCAAGTATCTGACGGGCAATTTCGTACCGGTCGTAGGCAAAGTATTCGCGGACGCTACCGATACGGTGATATCGGCCTCACTGCTCGTTAAAAATTCCATCGGTCTCGTCGGAGTGATCATCCTGCTGTTTCTCTGCGCTTTTCCGGCGATCAAGATTTTGACACTGGCGCTGATCTTCAATTTATCCGCCGCGGTGATGCAGCCGCTTGGGGACTCGCCGATTACCGCCTGTCTGGAAACGATCGGGAAATCTATGCTGTATGTGTTTGCGGCGCTGGCCGCCGTCGGAATGATGTTCTTTCTGGCGATCACAATTATGCTGATGGCCGGGAACGTTACGGTCATGATGCGATAACGAATCGCCGGGTCAAGGGGGAGTTGACATGACGTTTATAGGGGAGTGGCTGAAGGAAATTATCCTGGTCGTTCTGATCGCCGTGTTTATCGAATTGCTCCTGCCGAACCGGGCGATGGAACGCTATGTGAAATTCGTGGTCAGCCTGCTCATCTTGTTGACTCTGCTGTCTCCGCTCATGCGCCTCTTTTCCACCGATGCTTCCGAAAAAATAGAATCAGCCTTCATGGATAATTGGGGCGGTTTGGAGGAGAGGGGAGCTCAAACGGCGACAGACTCCATATTGGCGCAGGGAGAACTGCTCAGGAAGCGGCGGGAAGCGGAAGCGCTGCAGTGGGCGGGCGAGGAAGCGGCCCGGCAGATGAAGCGGCAGATTGAGCAGGAAACCGGCACTTCGGTGGAACGGGTGGTCGTTAACATCCGCGAAGGGAAGCCTTCCTCGGAAGGAAAGCCGGTTGGCGAGGCGGAAGGGCCTGTGATCCAAACCGTACAGGTGGTCATGAGAACGGGAGAAACGCCGGCCGTGGAGGCGGGACAAAAGAAACGGATTGCCGTGGAGCCGGTGGAAAAAGTCCGGGTGGACGACGTGGAGGTTTCCGCGAAGGCCGGTCCCGAGGAAGAGAGCGACGGCCGTGCAAGCGAGGTTATGGCCGATACCGAGGAGGTTAACCCCGACGTAACCAAGCGGATTGAAGCGCTGCTGCTTCGGGAGTGGGGGGTTCCACGCGAATCGGTCACGGTTCGGAAAGGCGAGCAAGTATCTAGTTAGGGAGGTGAGTCGGATGCCGGGATGGTTGAAAAAACTGGAGCAGTGGATCGGCCAAGGGGGTGGAGAAAAAAAGAAAATCCAGACCTTCCGGTTGCTGTTGATCGTCGGTTTGGTGGGGGTGGCGATCATGCTGTTCAATTCTTTTGTCAACGTCAAGCGGGTGGAGCCCGGCGGAGAGGGGAGGGAGCCTCCGGTCATGCAGGGGGTGACGACCTCGGACGATGGCTTGATCTCCGGGGAGAATGACGGCCCCTTTGCCCGGATCGAGCAATCGCTGGAGAACAAAACGAAGGAAATCCTGGAAAAAATCGTGGGTGTAGGTGCGGTGGACGTCCTGGTAACGATCGATTCCACGGAGGAAACCATTGTACAGCGCAACATGAAGGATACGCAGGAACTGACCGAAGAGACCGATGCCGACGGGGGGAAACGGAGTATCACCCAGTATTCGCGCGACGGGCAAATTGTGACTTATGAAGCGTCGGGGAAGGAACAGCCGATCATTACGAAAAAAATCAAGCCGAAGGTCCGCGGCGTGCTGATCGTCGCCAGAGGGGCCGAAAACAAAACCGTCAAGGGTTTGATTGTCGATGCGGTGGAAAAGGGACTGAATGTTCCGGCTTACCGGATTTCGGTGGTGCCGCGGAAGCAATCGCAATAAAAACAATTTAGATTTAGGAGGAATTTAGCAATGAAATCCAAAAGACAAACGGTGTGGCTTGTATCGATGCTCAGTTTGATGGTTGTGTTATCCGCTTATTACTTGTTCACCGAAGATAGCTCAACGCGAAACCAATCCGCTACGGGCGAACAGGTCTCATCCATCAATAACGAAAAGACGCCGGGAACCGCGGCGAACGATGAGATGCTGCAAAACGACGATGTGGTGCTCTCGGAGATCATGGGGGAGGATGGCAAAACAGAGGTGGTAACGGAAGAGAAAGCTGACGGGACGGCCTCTCAGAACAGCGGCGAAGCCGCCGATGCCGGCGGAACCGCGGGCAGTAAGGAAGCGGCCGATGAGGCCAAGGCGGACACCGGGGCGCCGGATGCCTCAGGAGCTGCCGAGGACGCCTCCGGGACAAAAGAAGGAGCATCGGCGTCGAAAGACAACGCCGGTAACAAAGGGGATTCCGCAGGGTCCGCAGCCGCGGGCAAAGACGAGGACGTGTTGAAGCAGTTGGAAAGCCAAGGGAAATCGGCGGCGGATTCGCTGACGGCGTATCAGTTCCAGCGTTCGGAGCAGAATGCCAAGAAACAGGATGAGCTGATGCAAGCCATCAACGACGGAAACAAGTCGCTGGATGAGGCGGCTATGGCGCAACAGGAGCTCAGCGCTTTGGAGGAACGGCAAGAAAAAATTTACGACATCGAAGAAAAATTGCAGCAAACGTACGCGAATGCTGTCGTTACCGAAAGCGAGGACAAATACAAGGTGCTGGTTGTCAGCGAAAAGCTCGAAGCCAAGGAAGCGGTCAATATTATGGATCTCGTCATAAAAGAGCTGGGTGTATCGCAAGATAAAGTAAGCGTCCAATACGTGACCCAATAATGAGGCGGTTTCGCCCCGAGTCGATTGTTGACGAAAGCGGGGAGATCCCCGCAGCTTATGGAAGAGTCCGAGGGAACCTTGGGCTCTTTCCATTTTAGTCGATTATGATATAATACATAAAGTTAAGACGAGGTCACAAAATTTTAATATTTGAGCTGGTCCGGGCTTTGTTTGAAAAAGCTAAAGGAGTGAACCAAAATATGTTCAATTTAAATGAAATTAAAGAGTTAATTGAATTGGTGGACAAGACTTCCGTACAGGAACTGGAGATTGAAAACGACGGGGCTCGCCTGAGCATCCGGAAACCGGGAAAGACCGAGTTTGTGCAAATGCAGCCGACCGTTATCGCCGGCGCTGCCCCGGCTCCCGTCGCGTCGATTCCGGCTCCCGCCGCAGCCGACACCTCCGCGCAGCATCCGGCGGAAACCGCGGCCAACCTACATACGATCGTTTCCCCGATGGTGGGTACGTTTTACCGTGCCGCATCGCCCGAAGCGAATCCGTTTGTAAATATCGGCGACAAGGTCGGAGAGAAAACGACGGTGTGCATCATTGAAGCCATGAAGCTGATGAACGAGCTGGAGGCCGAGATTAAAGGCGAGATCATCGATATTCTCGTGGAAAACGGACAGCTCGTGGAATATGGGCAGCCTCTCTTTTTGGTGAAGCCGGAGTAATCGATCGGCCGTGCCTTTTCAGGTAAGGTTAAGCTTTCCAAGGAGGATGGAACTAGTGAAATTTCATAAAATACTGATAGCGAACCGCGGAGAAATAGCGGTTCGAATTATTCGGGCCTGCCGCGAGATGGGGATCTCCACGGTCGCCGTATATTCCGAAGCGGACAAGGATTCCCTGCATGTCCGGCTGGCTGACGAGGCCTACTGCATCGGTCCGACCCTGGCGAAGGACAGCTATTTGAACTTCACCAATCTGATGAGCATTGCGACGTTGACGGAATGCGACGCGGTCCATCCGGGCTACGGCTTCCTGGCCGAAAACGCCGATTTCGCTGAAATCTGCGGCTCGTGCAATATTACCTTCATCGGTCCTTCGCCGGAAGCCATCACCAAGATGGGCGACAAGGCCGTGGCCAAACAGACGATGAAGGAAGCGAACGTTCCGGTCATTCCGGGGTCCGACGGCCTGATCGAGGACTTGGAGCAAGCCGTTATGGTGGCCCGCGACATCGGTTACCCGGTCATCATCAAGGCGACGGCCGGAGGCGGGGGCAAAGGCATCCGCATCGCCGAGGACGAGGAATCGCTTGTCAAGCAGATTACGACCGCCCAGCAGGAAGCGCAAAAAGCGTTCGGCAACGCCGGCGTTTATTTGGAAAAGTACTTGACCGGCATGAAGCACGTCGAGATTCAGATTATCGCCGACAAGCACGGTAACGCCGTTTATCTCGGCGAGCGCGACTGCTCCGTACAGCGCCGGCGTCAGAAGCTGGTCGAGGAAGCGCCTTGCCCGGTAATCTCGCCGGAGAAACGGCAAGAGATGGGGGAAGCTGCGGTACGGGCCGCGCTGGCGGTGAATTACTCCGGAGCGGGTACATTGGAGTTTTTGCTCGGACCGGACGGACAATTCTATTTTATGGAGATGAACACGCGGATTCAGGTAGAGCACCCGGTCACCGAAATGGTTACCGGCATCGACCTCATTCGGGAAATGATCTCCGTGGCGGAAGGCAGTCCGCTGTCTTTTTCCCAGGAAGACGTCGTCATCAACGGCTGGTCGATCGAATGCCGGATCAACGCGGAGGATCCTGCCCGCAACTTCATGCCTTCTCCGGGGAAAATCGGGTTCTACCTGGCGCCGGGAGGGCCGGGGGTTCGCGTGGACAGCGCCGCATATCCCGGTTACATGATAAGTCCTCATTATGATTCCATGATCGCCAAGCTCATCGTCTGGGGAGCCACCCGCGAGGAGGCCGTGGCCAAAATGAAGCGGGCTTTGGCCGAATTTGCGATCGAGGGGATTCATACGACCATTCCGTTCCATCAGAAACTGTTGGAGCATCCGGTTTTCCTGAAAGGGGATTTTGACATCAAATTCTTGGAAGAATATGAGATTTAATTCCGGGAAGCGGTTTGTCATAATGAACCCGAAATGATATAGTATGTATAATAAGTGCGCGGTCTTAGACAAGAGGGCGTCATACTTATTGAGAGGTGGATGATAGAATGAGTTCTTTGCCTACGGAATTCGAACGGACCGACATCGGTGAGATTCAAATCGCTCCCGAAGTCATTGAGGTTATCGCAGGTCTAGCGACCGTGGAAGTGAAGGGCGTTGCCGGGATGAGCGGCGGCTTCGCCGGCGGCATTGCCGAACTGCTCGGACGGAAGAACCTGTCCAAAGGCGTCAAGGTGGAGGTGGGCCAACGCGAAGCGGCGGTCGATGTCTCCGTGATCGTGGAATACGGCAATCGTCTGCCCGAGGTGGCGACGGAAATTCAGCGCAACGTCAAGAAATCGATTGAGACCATGACCGGCTTGACCGTGGTGGAAGTCAACGTACATATCCACGACGTTATTTTCAAAACAGCAGAACGGACCGAAGAAACCGATTTAAGCCACAGGGTGAAATAAGCCTGGCCCTAAACCCCCGACCATCGCGTCAGGGGTTTGCTATAGTTATAGACCATTCGCTTTATAAGGAGGCTTATTGTCGTGGCCAAAATTTTGGACAGACTCTTGCTGTTTATTTACAGCTTGAGTATCGGAGCTTTATCCGTAATCGCCATCCTCCTGTTGACGGAAGCCATACCTCTGAAGTTGGACGGGAGTGTGGAAAGGCCGGTTTGGATTGCCGGAATTGTGATCGCTGCGGTTTTGTTTTTGCTCAGCCTTCGTTTTTTCTACATTTCCATTCGGCGGGACCGCAGTTCCCTTTCGTCGATCGATCAGCGGACGGAGTACGGAGATATTCAAATTTCCACCGAAACGATCGAAAATCTGGCGTACAAGGCAGCATCGCGCGTTCGCGGGATTCGTGAAGTCAAAACCCGTATCCGCATTACGGAATCGGGATTGGATATCGTCGTGCGGGCGATGGTCGACGGGGATACCCCGATACCGACATTAACGGAAGAAGTGCAGAAGCAGGTTCATGACCATGTCGAGGAGATTACGGGCATTCCGGTGTCTTATGTATCCGTTTATATTGCTAACCTTGTGCAGTCGCCTGTCATCAAAAGCCGGGTTGAATAGGGGGTAGCATGGTGTTCTGGAAGCAATTATGGGAGAGTCACAAAGGGCGATTGCTCGGGCTTGCGGCCGCCGTTTTTCTATGCCCGATCTACCTGTTCTTCGGATTTTGGAATATGCTGTTCTGCGCGCTCTTGCTCTTCATCGGGTATACCTTCGGTAAATACAAGGATTTGGACCAGGGGCCCCTCCTTCCATGGGGGGAACTGAAGAATTGGCTGGCGTCCAGGTGGCGTCCGTTTAAATGATTCCTGTGATATGCTTCCTCCGGAAAAAGAGCATCTTTTTATTTTGCCCGTTTGCGGAGGAAGCATGCTGCAGGTTTTTTTTTGGCCTAGATCAAGGGCTGTGAATACGTTATTGGAATTTATTAAGCGATATTCGTCATGAACGGCGCGTTTTTGGCTCATGATGAAAGTAGCGGGAGATCAAGTTCAAGGAGGCAACCTATGAAACGCAGATTGGCGAGGGAAATTGCGGTACAGTGTTTATATCATATGGAAATGAATGAAGTTCAGGCGGAGGAAGCGGTGACCATGCTGCTCACCGAAGCGGCGGGCGAGAACGAAGGCGAAGTCAAGGTGAAGGACTTGGAGGGCGCCAAGACGTTTGTTCTGGAGCTTGTGGCGGGGACGTGGGACCGCAAGGCAGCGATTGACGGTCTGCTGACCGAGTATTTGAAGGGATGGCAGATCAGCCGGCTGTCGAAGGTGGACCGGCAGATTTTGCGTCTGGCCGCCTATGAAATGATTTTTCGGGAGGATGTTCCCGGCAAGGTGGCCGTCAATGAAGCGATCGAATTGGCGAAGCATTTCGGTACGGCGGAGTCGGGCAAATTCGTGAACGGCGTACTCGGCAAAATGATCCAGGATGTGGATCAATTAAAAGCGAAGCTGTAGCGTCAAATCCGGTGGTCATCGGGATTGAGGGGTAATTATAGAAAATCACAGATAAGGAGAGGATCACATGACAGCACCAATCATTAACGGCAAGCAAGTATCGGAGGAAATTCGGGGAAGCCTGCGCGGCGAAGTCGAGCGTTTGGCGAAGCAGGGCTTTAAACCGGGCCTTGCCGTCGTCCTGGTCGGCGAAGATCCGGCTTCCCAGGTGTATGTCCGCAACAAAGAGAAAGCCTGTCAGGACTTGGGCTATTACTCGGAAGTGCACCGCCTCCCGGCTTCGACTTCCCAAGAGGATCTGCTTGCGCTGGTGGACAAGCTGAACCGCCAGGAGAATATTCATGGGATCCTTGTGCAACTGCCGCTGCCGGGACATATCGACGAGAAGTCCGTCATCGACGCCATCGCGGTCGAGAAGGACGTGGACGGCTTCCATCCCGTGAATGTCGGCAATCTCGTCATCGGCGACGACAGTCTGCTGCCTTGCACACCTGCCGGGGTGATCGAGCTGATTAAACGGACCGGGATCGAAATGGCCGGCAAGCATGCGGTCGTTATCGGCCGCAGCAATATCGTCGGCAAACCGGTATCCCTGCTGCTGCAGCGCGAACATGCGACGGTTACGATGTGTCATTCCAAAACCGCCAATATGAAGGAAATTACGAAACAGGCGGACATCCTGGTCGTCGCGATCGGCCGGGCGAATTTCGTCGACGCTTCTTACGTGAAGCCGGGGGCCGTCGTGATCGACGTGGGCATGAACCGGCTGGACAACGGCAAATTGGCCGGGGACGTGGATTTCGAATCGGTGAAGGAAGTGTCCGGCCCGATCACGCCCGTACCTGGCGGCGTAGGTCCGATGACGATCACGATGCTGATGCAGAACACGCTGCTCGCGGCAAAAAGGTTAAACGGCCTCGCTTGATGATTCGGGTCCGCGTTTGGGGAGAGGAGGGACCCTTTTGGAGCAGCGCGTCTTATCCATCAAGGAACTAAACCGTTATATCCGAATGAAGCTGGAGTCCGACGCCTTGCTGTCCGAGGTGTGGATTCGGGGAGAGATCTCCAATTTCACGCATCATTCCAGCGGGCATATGTACTTTACGCTGAAGGATGCGGACAGCCGGATCAAAAGCATCATGTTCGCTTCGCATAACCAACGGCTTGCGTTTATTCCGAAAGAAGGTACGCGCGTCATCGCGCGCGGAAACGTCTCGGTCTATGAACGGGACGGACAATATCAATTCTACGCGACACATATGCAGCCGGACGGGATCGGCAGCTTGTACCTCGCTTATGAACAGCTGAAAGGCAAGCTTCAGGCGGAGGGGCTGTTCGCGTCCGAACGGAAGAGGAGCCTGCCCCGATTTCCGAAGGTCATCGGGGTCGTCACTTCCCCGACGGGCGCGGCGATCCGCGACATCCTGATCACGTTGCAGCGCAGGTATCCGCAAGCCGCCGTCGTGCTGCACCCGGTGCTGGTTCAGGGCAAAGGGGCGGCGCCGTCGATCGTGAAGGCGATTCGCACCCTGAACGCGATGGGGGAGGCCGACGTGCTCATCGTCGGCCGGGGCGGCGGCTCGCTCGAAGAGCTGTGGGCGTTTAACGAAGAGCCGGTCGCCCGGGCGATCTACGAATCGGAGATCCCTGTCATTTCGGCCGTCGGCCATGAAACGGACTTCACGATCGCCGATTTCGTTGCCGACCTGCGCGCCGCCACGCCCACCGCCGCCGCGGAGCTCGCCGTGCCGCACGCGGCCGAGCTGAGGGCCCAGCTGCGTCAGCGCGAACAGGCGCTGCAGCAGAGCCTGCAGCACCGCCTGGCGCAGGCTCGCGAGCGTCTGCGCCGGCTCCAGGCGTCGCCGGCGCTGCGGCAGCCGCAGCGGTCGCTGCTCCAGCACGCGGAGCGGCTGGACATGCTGAAGGCGCGGCTGCGGCAGGGGATGGCGTCCCGCGCGGAGCTGACTGCCGCCAGGCACGACCGCTTGCATCAGCGCCTGCTGCGGTACCATCCGCAGGAGAGCCTGCTCTTTGCCAAGCGGCGCCGGAGCGAAGGGGAGCGGCAGCTGCGCCAGGCGATGACCGCCATCCTGAAGGATAAAGCCCGTCAACTGTCGTACGGCATCCGTCAGCTTGATGCCTTGAGCCCTTTGAAGGTGATGGGGAGGGGCTACAGTCTTGTCTATAATGAGCCAGGAACCAAATTGATCAAATCGCTGAACGATGTCGAGCCCGGGGATATGGTCAGGGTAAAGGTGACCGACGGGGAGCTGGATTGCCAGGTATGGGGAATGCGGAAAGGAGACGAGAACGAACATGGCGAAGGAAACACAGGAACGGGAACAGGAGCAGGAGCAGGAGCTTAATTTTGAGGAAGCGATGAACCGGTTGGAGGACATCGTCTCCCAGTTGGAGCGGGGAGACGTCCCGCTGGAGCAGGCGATCGAATTGTTCCAGAACGGGATGCGGCTTTCCCAGCTTTGCGGTCAGAAGCTGTCGCAGGTGGAACGAAAAATCGAAATGATCGTGGACCAAGAGGGCGAAATCGGGAAAAAACCGTTCCAACCACAGATAGAGGAGAGCGATGCACTTGGCTAAGCCTTCGATAAACCAATACATCGGTGAGATTTCCGAACTTGTCGGCGGAAGGCTGGAATCCTTCCTGCCGGAAGGCTGGGAAGTGCCGGAAAGCCTGGCGAAATCGATGAAGTATTCGCTGATGGCGGGCGGCAAACGGCTGCGCCCCCTTCTGGTCATTGCCGCGGCGGAGTCGCTGGGGGCGAGCCGGGAGGCCGCGCTGCCCGTCGCCTGCGCCGTGGAAATGGTACATACGTATTCGCTGATCCATGATGATCTGCCGGCGATGGATGACGACGATTTCCGGCGCGGGAAGCCGACCAATCACAAGGTGTTCGGGGAAGCGACGGCGATTTTGGCGGGCGACGGCTTACTGACGCACGCTTTTTACAGTGCGGTTCAAGCGGCGCGGCAGCCGGGCGTAAAGGCGGAAGAGGTGCTGGCGATCGTGGAGGAGCTGGCGGTGTATGCCGGACCTTCGGGCATGGTGGGCGGTCAGGTCGCGGATATGGAAGGGGAGCAGGGGCTTACCGACCTGCAGCGGCTCCGGTTCATTCATGAGCACAAAACCGCCGATTTGATCGTCTTTTCTTTGAAAGCCGGCGGCCGGATCGCTGCGGCGACTTCAGCGCAGCTGTCGGCGCTGGAAACCTATGGGCGGGCCTTGGGGCTTGCTTTCCAGATTCAGGACGATATTTTGGATCTGGTCGGGGACGAGGCGAAACTGGGCAAAAAAACGCAGAGCGACGTGAAGCAGGGAAAGGTAACCTATCCCTACTTTCTGGGGATGGAGGCCTCCCGCGCCGAGGTCGACCGGCTTACCCGCTCGGCCAAAGAAGCGGTTACCGGCGGAAGCATTCCGAATCCGGAACGATTGCTGGACATCGCCGATTATTTGTTGAGCAGGGACCATTGACCCCCGGTATGTTTCTTCCTTAGGGATGGATGTGATATAATAAAGGCTATTATCCCCGAGTTTCGGGGATCAGGTTCATCTTGGAATGACAACGATGCTACATTCTTCAAGAAATCCATTCAGGAAAGCGGGGAATCCAGGTGCTGCTTTCACAGATTAAGGGACCCGGCGATTTAAAGTCATGCTCCATCGAGGAATTGACTCCGCTAGCGGCCGATATTCGCCAATTCTTAATTGAAAAGCTGTCCGTTACGGGCGGCCATTTGGCTCCCAATCTGGGGGTGGTCGAGTTGACAATCGCCCTGCACTACTGTTACAACAGCCCTCGGGATAAATTTATTTTCGACGTAGGGCATCAAGCCTATGTTCATAAAATATTGACCGGACGTATGGACCGATTCGATACGCTTCGGATGAAAGACGGGCTGTGCGGCTTCGTCAAACGCTGCGAAAGCGAGCATGACGTCTGGGAGGCGGGACACAGCAGCACCTCGCTGTCCGCGGCGATGGGGATGGCTCTGGCCCGGGATTTAAAGGGAGAGGACCATAAAGTCATCGCCATCATCGGCGACGGAGCACTGACCGGCGGCATGGCCTTCGAGGCTTTGAACCATATCGGCCACGAGAAGAAAGATCTTATGGTCATTCTGAACGACAACGAGATGTCGATCGCTCCCAATGTCGGGGCGATGCACAATTACTTGACCAAGATCCGCTCCGACCGGAATTACTTGCGGGCCAAGGACGAGGTCGAACAGCTGTTGAAGAGAATTCCCGCGGTCGGAGGAAAGCTCGCCAAGACGGCGGAGAAATTGAAGGACAGCCTGAAGTACATGATGGTGTCCGGGGTGTTGTTCGAAGAGCTGGGATTTAAATATCTCGGGCCCGTGGATGGGCACGACTTGCCGGGGCTGATCGATTCGTTCAAGCAAGCCAACAATGTCAGCGGTCCGGTACTGGTGCACGTCCTGACTACGAAGGGCAAAGGTTACACGCCGGCTGAAGAGGACTCGTTTAAGTGGCACGGGATTTCGACGCCGTACAAAATTGAATCGGGACAGCTGCTGAAGGCGGTCGGCAACCCGACTTATACCGATGTATTCGGAAAGACGCTGATCGAGCTGGCCGAGCAGGACGAGCGGATTGTCGCCGTAACCCCGGCGATGCCCGGCGGGTCGGGTTTGGTGAAGTTCGGGGAAAGGTTCCCGGGTCGAATGATCGACGTCGGAATCGCCGAACAGCATGCGGCGACCATGTGCGCGGCGCTGGCGATGGAAGGACTCAAGCCGGTCTTTGCCGTATACTCGACGTTTATGCAACGGGCGTATGACCAGATCGTTCATGATATCTGCCGTCACAACGCTAATGTGATGTTTGCCATCGACCGGGCCGGTTTTGTGGGCGCTGACGGCGAGACGCACCAAGGTGTGTTTGATATCGCTTTTTTACGTCATATTCCCAATATGGTCCTGATGATGCCGAAGGACGAGAATGAACTCCGGCACATGATGAAAACCGCGCTGGAGTACAATGACGGCCCGATCGGTTTCCGCTATCCGCGCATCAATGTACCGGGGGTCCCGCTCGACGCGGAACTCGTCCCGCTCCCGATCGGAAGCTGGGAAATTCTTCGCGATGGGGACGGACCGATTATTATCGCGGTTGGCCCGATGGTGCAGGTTGCCGAGGCGGCCGCGGATACCCTCAAACGGGAAGGCGTTCAAGCCGCTGTGGTTAACGCCAGATTCCTGAAGCCGTTGGATGAGGAGATGCTCATGGAACTCGCCCGGCGGAATCAGCATATGATCGTGCTTGAGGAAGCCTCCCAGGCGGGCAGTTTGGGCAGTGCGGTGCTGGAGTTTTATGCGCAGCGGGATTTGTCCGGCCTGGACATCTCATTAATGGGGGTACCGGACCGGTTCATCGAGCACGGCAGCATCAACGAACAGTTGGAAGAGGTTGGCTTAACCGCGGAGGATGTGGTCCGGAATGTTCATAAACATCGTGCCGGTCAAAGTCTGCGGTTGGCCAAAGAATAAATAAATCAGTGCGGTGAAAGCTCGCAGGCGGAAGTTCCGTCCGCGAGTTTCTCCTTTCACCGGGAACGTCAGGAGAATGGGAATGTCCGAATCCAAGGAGAGAATTGATGTCCTGCTGGTGGAGCAGGGTTTTTTTGAAAGCAGGGAAAAAGCGAAAGCGGCGATTATGGCCGGACTTGTCTTGAGCGGGTCGGAAAGGATCGAGAAGGCGGGAATGAAAGTTCCCCGCAGTCTTCCCATCACGGTCAAAGGCGCCGTACACCCTTATGTGAGCCGAGGCGGCTTAAAGCTGGAAAAAGCGCTCAAGGAATTCGGCATCGATCTGAACGGAAGAGTCATGCTGGATATCGGATCCTCGACCGGAGGGTTCACCGATTGCGCACTGCAGCACGGAGCCAGTTACGTTTACGCGATCGATGTCGGCTACAATCAGCTCGATTGGTCGCTCCGTAACGATGAGCGTGTCAACGTCAAAGAGCGGACGAATTTTCGCTATATGACTCCCGCCGATCTGGACGGACCCCGTCCGAGTTTCGCCAGCATCGACGTGTCGTTTATCTCGCTGAAAATTATTCTTCCTCCGCTCCTGGAGCTGCTCTCCCGCCCCGCGGATATCGCCGCCCTGATTAAGCCGCAATTCGAGGCCGGGCGGGAGAAAGTAGGAAAATCCGGCGTGGTGCGCGATCCGAAAGTACATCAGGAGGTTCTGGAAACGGTGCTGAATGAGGCGCGGGATCTCGGATTTTCCTTGCATGGGCTTACCTTTTCGCCGATTACCGGCGGGGAAGGGAATATTGAGTTTCTTGCCCATTTTGGACTAGGAAGGGAAGAGGATGGAGCTCTTGTCAAAGAGTCCGGAGATATTAAGGAAATCGCCCGCAAGGTCATTGCGGAGGCAGCGCGTAAGTTTCAGGCAAACCCGTCTTCGTGACGGGTTTTTGCTTGCCTGGGATTGAAATCGGAACAAATGTTCCCTATAATAGAGTTGATTAAATTTCGAACTTCACCCGGGTTTTTCGTAAGAAGTGAACAGGAGCTGGGCCTTCGGCGTCGAATACAACCACTGAGGTGATGGAGATGGGTGGGTTCTCAGACGCGATGCTGATGTTGCTGATTGCCGCCATCGGCCTGTATTTCGGTTACCGAGGATTCCGCTCCTGGGTTCGCAAACCTTATCCTTTAAGATCCGGAATCGGATTTATCATGAACGAGGAGATTATGGAACATCCCGCGGTCGATTTACTTGAAGCCGCCGGATATGAAGTGGTCAGCGACAAACTGAAAGTGCCGCTCGCTTTTAAAGTGGACGGGAGTATTTTGCACAGCAGGCTGTTTATCGACTATATCGCGACCAAAGGCGGGGAATTCTATCTGGTGAGAACCGCCAGGGAACGAATGCCTCTGGAGTGGACGGGCAGCGGCTTGCGTAAGGAACTGCTTTCTTATTTGCTTCTCTATCCCGATTGCGCCGGCGTGATTTATTTGGATGCGGATCAGGGGATGCTGAAAGAGATCACCCTCATCGCCGACGATGAGGAGTAAGGGTAATCAGACCGTTAAGGAAGATGGAGGGCGTTATGAAAGGTCAACGACATATTAAAATACGAGAAATTATTACGAACCGGGAAATCGAAACCCAGGATGAGCTTGTGGATGCGCTTCGGAGCTCGGGGTTCCAGGTCACGCAGGCGACCGTTTCCCGTGACATCAAGGAGCTTATGCTGATCAAGGTGCCGACGGATGACGGGAGGTATAAATACTCCATGCCGACGGCCCAGCGGTACAATCCCGTTCAGAAACTGCAACGCGCTTTGGTCGACAGTTTTGTACATATCGATCATACCGGCAATCTGGTCGTGGTGAAATGTCTTCCCGGGACGGCCAATTCCGTGGCCGTTTTGATCGACAACATGGAATGGCCCGATTTGCTCGGGACGATTTGCGGGGATGATACGATCCTGATGATTTGCCGCAGCGAGGAGTATGCTTTGTTCATTATCGATCAAATTATGAGCTTTATTTCTTAAAATTATGAACTGCTCTCGAAGGGAGTTGCTGTCACGTTGTTAGTCCATTTATCGATTCGGAATTTGGCGGTTGTGGAATCGGTGGATATTACGTTTCATCCCGGGTTCCATGTGTTGACCGGGGAGACGGGCGCCGGTAAATCGATTATTATCGATGCACTTGGGCTGATCGCCGGAGGCCGGGGTTCGGCTGATTTGATCCGTTACGGCTGCGAAAAAGCGGAGATGGAGGCGGCTTTTGATCTCCCCGAAATTCATGGCGTTTGGTCATTGCTTTCCGGATTCGGCATTAGCGCCGAGCGGGCCGAATCGCTGATTATTCGGCGGGAAATCAGCGCTCAAGGGAAAAGTACGGCCAGAATCAACGGACAGCTTGTCAACTTGACCATGCTCCGCGAAGTCGGGGAGAGCCTCATAAATCTGCATGGACAGCATGAACACCAGACCCTGCTTCGCTCCGAACGTCATTTGGAACTGCTCGATGCCTACGGTTACGAGGAGATCGAGCCGGTGAAGAAGGACTACCAGGAGACCTACGCTTCGTTCGTCAAGGTGAACAAGGAATGGAACGAGCTGCGTAACACCAGTCAGCAGGCGCTGCAAATGTTGGATCTGTACCGGTTCCAGCTGGAAGAAATTGCGGCGGCCGCCTTGAAGCCGGGGGAAGATGAATGGCTTACGGAAGAGAAGGTAAGACTATCCCATAGTGAGAAAATGATGGATGCCGTTTCCCAAGCTTACGAATTGCTTTACGGTCAGCAGGGGCTGGAGGCCGTCGCCAAAGCGATTTCGCGTCTTACCGAGGCGGCAACTTACGACGGCAAAGGAATTACTCCGCTGCTTGAACAACTCCAAACGGCTTATTACCAGCTGGAAGATGTGTCCTTCGGTCTGCGCTCCTACCGGGAGAATATTGAGTTCAACCCCGTTAGGCTGGAGGAGGTGGAGGATCGGTTGAACCTGATCTCCTCCATGCGGCGGAAATACGGAGATAGCATCGAAGGAATTGTGGATTATTACAATAAAATCCGTCATGAGAGCGAAACGCTTGAAAATAAGGACGAACTGCTTGAAAAACTTGAAGCAAAACGGGAAAAGCTGCTGGCCTCTCTGTTGGAGAAGGCAGCGAAGCTGAGTGAAGTTCGCCGAAAGAAAGCCGATGAGCTGGCGCTGCAAATCGAGCATGAGCTTAAGGATTTGCAAATGGGCCGGACTTCCTTTCAGGTGAAGTTAAGCCCGGTGGAGGACGTGGGGAGTGGAATCGAGTGGAACGGAAAGAAGGTGCGGCCCGGGAAGCAGGGCATCGACAGCGCCGAATTTTTGATTTCGCCGAATCCGGGGGAACCGCTTCGTCCGCTGGGCAAGATTGCTTCCGGTGGGGAATTGTCGCGGATCATGCTGGCGCTTAAGAGCATTTTTGCCCGCCATGACGAGGTTCCTGTTTTAATTTTTGACGAAGTGGACACCGGTGTCAGCGGACGGGCCGCCCAATCGATCGCCGAGAAGTTATACCGCCTCTCGCAGACTTGCCAGGTTTTCTCCATTACGCATCTTCCGCAAGTGGCGTGCATGGCCGATCAGCAGTATTTGATCGAAAAGGTGGTCGAAGACGGCCGGACCATGACACGTGTGGACGAACTTACCGATAAACAACGTGTCATGGAGTTGGCGCGTATGCTCGGAGGCGTGGAAATTACGGACAAAACCAAGCATCACGCCAAGGAAATGCTTAATTTGGCCAAGGCTCAGAAGCAGAAGTAACGGCTTGGCGTTTCGGATAAGTTCAATGACTCCCTCCAGCGGTCGGAATTGGTTCGATAAGCAATCCCTTTAGGGCTCGGGTCAATCATTGACAGTAATAAAAGACCTGGCCCGGGGTATCTTATAGGTACGCAATTGGCGACCACCTTTTTCGTCAAGCGAAAGAAGCAAAGGGAGCGTGACAGCCATTGAACCCGAACCTCAGGAAAAGACTGCTCGGCCTTTTATTTGCCTTCTTTTTTTGTTTTCTTGGCACCTCCGCCGCCGAGGGGCATTTGCCTGAATTGCCGGATGAACTGCGTCTGTTCCAGGGACAAGGACGACAACTGCATTTGGCATTGCCCGTACATGCCAGCATTAGTGTGGACCGTCCGGACATTGTCAGGTTAAACGGTCAAACCACGCCATCCATGGAAGTGTCTTTAGGGAATCCCCTGGAACTGTCTCCCATGAACAGCGGCGAAGCCAAGCTGCGCATGAAATTATTCGGTAAACTCCCTCTTAAAACCGTGAAAGTCAATGTGATTCCCGATTTGAAAGTGATACCCGGCGGTCAGACGATCGGCGTCAAGGTGAAATCCGCCGGTATTCTTGTGGTGGGCCATCATCAGGTGAGCGACGGAACCAAGAAGATTTCACCGGGTGAGGCCGCCGGCATTCAGGTGGGCGATTTGATTACGCATATGAATCGAACGGAATTAAAGGATATTAAGGATGTCGCCAAGTTAGCGGAACAGGCCGGCGAGTCGGGCAAGCCGCTCAAGGTCACTTATCAGCGAAACGGCAAAACGATGACAACGCAGCTTCACCCGGCTTACGACGGGCACGACAAGGCTTGGAGACTCGGGCTTTATATCCGGGATTCCGCGGCTGGCGTCGGAACACTAACTTTCTATGCACCGAATCAAGGCGTGTATGGAGCGCTTGGGCATGTCATCACGGATATGAATACGCAAACCCCGATCGTGGTGGGAAGCGGACAAATTTTGCAATCGAGCGTTACCTCGATTTCCAAGAGTGAGAGCGGCGAACCGGGCGAGAAAAGAGCGCACTTCATAAAAGAGGGCCGAACGCTCGGAAATATCGAACGGAACACGCATTTCGGCATTTTCGGCCGTATGGATCAAAATCCGGATTACAGCGTGTATCAAAAGCCGATCCCGGTCGCTTTTTCTGAAGAAATTAAGGAGGGACCCGCGGAGATTCTGACCGTTGTCGAAGGACAGAAGGTGGAGAGGTTTAAAGTGGAAATCGTGCATGTTTCCAAACAAAGCGCACCGGAGACCAAAGGCATCGTTCTGCGAATTACCGATCCGCGGCTGATTGAGAAAACCGGCGGTATCGTTCAGGGAATGAGCGGGAGCCCCATCATCCAAAACGGAAAGCTCATCGGTGCGGTAACCCATGTGTTCGTTAACGACCCGCGTTCAGGCTATGGTTGTTTTATTGAATGGATGCTGCAGGATGCCGGCATCTTGCAAGGGACTACACAAAATCTTAAGGCGGGCTAGTTCGCCTTAAGATTTTTTTCTTAGCGGGATGTTTGGAATTGTCGAAAAAAAATGAATTAAGAGATAATATGTAAATAAATGAATTATTATATCTCAACTGAATAAAAAAATAAAGAAAAATAATTTTCGACAGAAGGAATTTACTTTTGTATGTCGAATCCTTATTCTGGAAGAGAAGAAAATAAAAATACTTAATTTTAATTACTTAAGGAGGACAAAGGTCAGTGCAGAAAATTGAAGTGTTGTTGGCGGATGATAATCGAGAATTTACGAATTTGCTCGCGGAATACATTTCGGGGCAGGACGACATGGTCGTCTCGGGAATCGCTTATAACGGGGAAGAAGTACTGGACATGATCGAAAACGCGTCGAAGGTGCCGGACGTACTGATTTTGGATATCATCATGCCGCACCTGGACGGACTGGGTGTCCTCGAGCGTCTGCGCGACATGAACCTGAATCCGCAGCCCAAAATCATTATGCTTACCGCTTTCGGCCAGGAGAACATAACCCAGCGGGCCGTTCAATTAGGGGCTTCTTACTATATCCTTAAGCCGTTCGATATGGAAGTGCTGGCAAACCGTATTCGTCAGCTGGTTGGAGTTCAAACCACCTCAAGCACATCGACGGCAACGTTTACGAAGTCCAATGTGGTGCCTTTGGGAAAAGGAAAAAATCTCGACGCAAATATCACGTCCATCATTCATGAAATCGGTGTACCTGCGCACATTAAGGGATATCAGTATTTGCGCGAAGCGATTACGATGGTCTATAACAATATCGAAATTTTGGGAGCGATCACCAAAACGCTGTACCCCGCGATTGCCGAGAAGTTCAAAACCACTCCATCCCGTGTGGAACGCGCGATTCGTCATGCGATCGAGGTTGCCTGGACGCGGGGGAATATCGACTCCATCAGCCATTTGTTCGGCTACACGATCAACATCAGCAAGTCTAAACCGACTAACAGCGAGTTCATCGCGATGGTCGCTGACAAGCTAAGAATTGAGCATAAGGTGTCGTGAAAGGATAAGGAGTAAAGACACTGCAAGGGATTTCTGGCTTTGGAAACGCAATTCTGCTGGTTCGATTTTGCCGACCTTGGAAGCAGAGCAAGGTGGAAATGTGAAATTGGTTATGCTACAATAATGGCAATTATTTTTAGAAGGAGCTGATGAGAATAATGTAATATTTCTTGCTTACATTACGAACGATAAAACAAAACTTGTTTTATTCTTTGTTAAGCAAGAAAGTTACTTATTCTCTTCACTCAAATACATAACAATATCTAATCCTTTAATGGGTTTGATTTTAGTATTTATTATTTGAGCTACAAGAAAGGTAACTTTCTTGTAGCTCTTTATTGTTTAAGGAAGATTGTTAACTACTTTAGGAGGTTGAAATACATGGTTGAGGTTGTACATGTTCCTGTGAACCGTTCATTGTCCGTTGGCACGGTTCACGATTTTACTAAACGGATGCCGGAGCATTTTCCATCTATTGATAGATGCACGTAGCGACTCTATTACATCTTCGTGGTACAGATTTAGTTGGTTAATGTAGATTTTAAGCACCCGTTAAGGATGCTTAAGGCCTATTCTCCGGCTCAAAAGGAGAAAAAACATGACATCAACTTCGAAATACGAAATGATGCAACACGTACTGACTGAATTGAAACAACCTGCATATCGGTTCCAACAAATTGCGGATGCGATCTTCAAGCAACGAATCGGTGAATACGACAGAATGACTTCACTGCCCAAGGGGATAAGAAAGGAATTAATTAAGCACTTTGGTGAACATGTTTTAAACTTAACGCCTGTCATGCAAAAGACGTCCCGACAAGTGAATAAAGTGCTTTTTTCGATGGCGGGCGGCGACCATATTGAAGCGGTTCAACTAAGCTATAAACGCGGCTGGAAATCATACTGCATTTCCAGTCAGTGCGGATGCGGATACGGCTGCCGCTTCTGCGCTACAGGTACAATCGGGCTGAAACGAAATTTAACCGCTGATGAAATTACGGATCAACTGTTATATTTTCATTTAAATGGTTATGCCTTGGATAGCGTATCGTTTATGGGCATGGGAGAGGCGCTGGCCAATCCACATATTTTCAACGCGCTCAAGATTCTAACGAATCCACGAACCTTTGGCTTGGGGCATCGAAGAATTACGGTCTCCACCATCGGAATTTTGTCGGGTATCGATCGTCTGGCCAAGGAATTTCCGCAGGTTAACCTAACCTTTTCGCTTCACTCTCCGTTTGACGAACAGCGGAGTGAACTGATGCCCATTAACAAACGGTTTCCGCTGAATGATGTGTTAAACGAGTTGGATCAACATATTCGGAATACAGGGAGAAAAGTATATATTGCATATATTTTACTTCGAGGAGAAAACGATTCAAATGAGCATGCCGAAGCCATCGCCGCTTTATTAAAGCACAGAGGATCTTGGGAACATTTATATCACGTTAATTTGATCCCCTACAATTCAACAGACGTAACGCCCGAAAGCTTTCATCAATCCGACAAAGACCGGGTTCAAAAGTTTGCAGGTATCTTGAAGTCACAGGGAATCAAAGTCACTGTACGGACGCAATTTGGAACGGATATTGATGCTGCATGCGGTCAGCTATACGGGTACAATAAGCAAATATAAAAAATTCAAGCCTACATGGGGGATGGTTTCTTTAAATTATTCCCCTGCTTAGGCAATAGAATTTACTGCATTCATAAATTTTTTTGCGGTGCAAGTAGATCCCCATATTAAATGATACAATAGCGGAAGGACTCGGGTAGGAGGAAAAAGGGATGCAGGAATCAAATGAGCAAAAAATGAGCGAGATGTTTCTGAAACGTTTTATGGAACGCCCCGGCTTGGATCAGGAAGAGCGGGAACGGATACGCGAAGCCATTCAAGAGCTTAGCGACCTTCGGGCGGAAAATGAGCGCTTGCGTAAAACCGTCGTGCGGTTGAGATCGGCAAACACGCCGAGAATGTCCAGTAAATTAAAAGATGCGCTTTATGAATGAAGCTGCTCAAAAAATAAAAGATCTTTCCTCTTCCAAGTGAAGGAGAAAGATCTTTTGGCGTTTCCTCGGTTATTTCTGCGAAGGTTGAGCAGCGGCTTGACGGGCTTTTTTACGGGGACCGGCATAATTTCGCTTGCGATCGCGAAAATAAATCCATCCGCCCAGAAAACCGATCCCCAGCACAAACAGCAGAAGTCCCACAATAAAGGTAAGCCAGTCAAAAGAAACATGGGTGAGCGTGTCGTCACCGTGTTGGGACATATATATAAACAAGGCGTCCTTCATTTTCAAAAAGCCGGTCATGGCGGCAATACCGGGAATCACCAAAATGACGATGGCTATAAAACGGGAAAGCATCAGTTTCATGGAGGTAAGCGACTTCCTTTCGCAAAAAGGCTCATTTTCATTTATCATACAATCTTACCGGCGTTCTGTCCATGTGAGCGGCTTGTTTGTAATAGCGAAAAAACAAGGTACAATGATAAAAGTAATTTAATCAATGAAGAATGGTGGGAGTGGAAATGGCGATTACATGCGATGTGGCGGTACTCGGGGGAGGAACCGGCGGATATATCGCCGCGATTCGTGCGGCTCAGTTGGGGAAAGAGGTCGTGATCATCGAAAAGGACAAGCTCGGTGGAACCTGCCTGCACCGCGGATGTATTCCGAGCAAAGCATTGCTTCGGAGTGCGGAATTGTATGCGCAAATGAAGAACAGCGAGAGCTATGGCATTGAAACGGCCGGCGTTTCCCTGGTATTTCCGAAAGTTCAGGAACGAAAGCAGGGAATTGTCGATCAGTTATATAAAGGCGTGCAGTATTTGATGCGCAAAAATAAAATCAAGGTGCTGGAAGGGACCGGCCGGATTATCGGACCTTCGATTTTCTCGCCGAAAAGCGGAGCCGTGGCGGTGGAACTAAGCGATGGAGAGATGGAGACGGTCGTTCCGACCAACCTGATTATCGCCACGGGATCACGTCCACGGACGCTGCCGGGATTGACGCCGGACGGAGTTCATATCCTGAGCAGCGACGAAGCCTTGGCGCTTGAGAAGCTGCCAGAATCGATGATTATTGTCGGCGGCGGCGTGATCGGGGTGGAATGGGCGTCTTTGCTGCATGATTTCGGCGTTAAGGTGACGGTTGTTGAAGCGGCGGAACAGCTGTTGCCGGCCGAAGACGAAGAGGTGGCCCGCGAGCTGCTGAAACAATTGCAGCGACGGGGAATCGAGGTGTTGACCGGGGTCAAGGTACTGACCGACACGTACCGGGTGGAGGAGAACCTCGTGCATATTACGGCGCAAAGCGGTGAAACCGTCGTTGAATTGACGGGGGATCAACTGCTGGTCTCGGTCGGGCGTCAAGCCAACGTGGAAAATATCGGATTGGAAAATACCGATATCGGACTACACCAGGGCTTTATTCGTGTCAACGAACATATGCAAACTACCGAGCCTCATATTTACGCGATCGGCGACTGCATCGGCGGTCTGCAACTGGCTCATGCCGCCAGCCATGAAGGGATTGTGGCGGTAAACCACCTGGCGGGTGAGCCGTCTCACGGCTATAGAACCGAACAGGTTCCGCGCTGCGTTTACACCCGGCCGGAAGTGGCCTCCGTCGGATGGACCGAGGCGGAAGCCAAGCGTCAGGGAAGGAATGTGAAAACGGCAAAGGTCCCTTTTACCGCGATCGGAAAAGCTTTGGTGCAAGGGGAGCCGGAAGGGTTTGTAAAGATGGTCGCCGATGCCGAAACCGAGGATTTGCTCGGGGTACAAATCATCGGAGCCCATGCGACGGAATTGATCGCACAGGCCGCGTTGGCCCAGCTTCTTGACGCGACGCCGTGGGAAATCGGCCAAGCCGTTTACGCCCATCCTTCGCTCTCCGAAATTATCGGGGAAGCCGCGCTGGCTGTCGAAGGACGTTCCCTTTCCCTATAGTGATAACTATTATTTTCTTTTTCCGGCGAAAGGGATTATAATAAGGTTATCCCAAGTCTTAGTACCAGGTTTTAAGATGAGCTAAAGACACGGGTCCAAAAAAAGGAGGTAACTCCCATGAATGCGAAAAGTTCCATAAAAACAGCACCCCAACATGAGCAGCTCGGATTGTCGGATGCCGAAGTGGTGGACATGTACAGATATATGCTGCTCGCGCGGAAATTCGACGAACGGAATTTGTTGCTGCAGCGGGCGGGCAAAATTAATTTTCACGTCTCCGGGATCGGACAGGAAACCGCGCAGGTCGCGGCCGCGTTCGCGCTGGATCGCGAGCGGGATTATTTCCTGCCTTATTACCGGGATTACGGGTTCGTGCTGTCCGTCGGCATGACGTTAAAGGAATTGATGCTCTCCGCGTTTGCCAAGGCGGAAGACCCGAACAGCGGCGGCCGTCAAATGCCGGGGCATTTCGGCAGCAAACGGCTGCGGATCGTGACCGGCTCCAGCCCGGTGACTACGCAGGTTCCGCATGCGGTCGGCTTCGCCCTGGCTGCCAAGATGAAGAAGCAGGACATCGTGTCTTTTGTAACGTTTGGCGAGGGCTCCAGCAACCAAGGCGATTTTCACGAAGGATTGAATTTTGCCGGGGTTCAGAAGCTGCCGGTCATTTTTATGTGCGAGAACAACCAGTATGCCATTTCCGTACCGATCAAGAAACAGCTTGCCGGCAAAGTGTCCGATCGTGCGCTCGGCTACGGCTTCCCGGGCGTCCGCGTCGACGGCAATGACGCGTTGGAAGTGTATCGGGTCGTGAAAGAAGCGCGGGAACGCGCCGTTCGCGGCGAGGGCCCGACCTTGATCGAAGCGATGATGTACCGGCTGTCGCCTCACTCGACTTCGGATAACGATCTGGCTTACCGGACCAAAGAGGAAGTGGATGAGAACTGGAAGAAGGACGGGATTCCCAAGATGAAATCCTATCTTATCCAGCACGGCTTATGGAGCGAAGAGCAGGATGAGGCGCTGCACCGGGAAATTTCGCAGCGGCTCAAGGATGCCATAGAAGCTGCCGAACTGGCGCCGTTCCCGAAGCCGGAAGATACGCTTCTGCACGTGTATGCCAGCGAAGGGGAGGAATAAACCATGCCGGTTATGGAATATATCGATGCGATTCGTCTCGCCATGAAAGAAGAGATGGAGCGGGACGAAAATGTGTTTGTGTTAGGTGAAGACGTCGGGGTCAAGGGCGGGGTTTTCACAACGACCAAAGGTCTTCAGGAGCAATTCGGCGAACTCCGCGTACTGGATACGCCGTTGGCGGAGTCCGCCATCGCCGGAGTGGCGATCGGCGCGGCCATGTACGGCATGAAGCCGATCGCGGAGATGCAGTACTCCGATTTCATGCTCCCCGCCACGAACCAGATCATCAGCGAAGCGGCCAAAATCCGCTACCGCTCCAACAACGATTGGAACTGTCCGGTCGTGGTGCGGGCTCCGATCGGCGGGGGGATTTTCGGCGGATTGTATCATTCCCAATGTCCGGAGTCGATTTTTTTCGGGACGCCGGGATTAAAGATCGTAGCGCCGTATTCTGCTTACGATGCCAAGGGATTGCTCAAGGCCGCCGTTCGGGACCCGGACCCCGTCTTGTTCTTCGAGAACAAAAAATGCTATAAGCTCATTAAAGAGGACGTGCCTGAGGACGACTACATCGTTCCGATCGGCAAAGCGAACGTGCTCCGCGAAGGCACGGATATCACGGTGATCGGATACAGCCTTCCGCTCCATTTTGCGATGCAGGCGGCGGCCGAGCTTGAAGCGGAAGCAGGAATCAGCGCGCACATCCTGGATCTGCGTACCCTTCAGCCGCTGGACCGCGAAGCGATCGTGGAAGCGGCGCGGAAGACGGGGAAGGTGCTGATCGTGCACGAAGACAACAAGACCGGCGGCGTTGGCGCGGAGGTAACCGCGATCATTGCGGAGGAGTGCCTGTTCGAATTGGATGCTCCGATTCAAAGACTGTGCGGGCCCGACGTCCCGGCGATGCCGATCAGCCCGCCGATGGAGAAGTTCTTTATGCTGAGCAAAGATAAAGTTAAAGAAGCGATGCTGCAATTGGCACTTTTTTAAAGCAGGGGAGTGAGAGCGGATATGTCAAACAAACAGCTAACCGATGTCGTTATGCCTCAGCTCGCGGAATCGCTCGTTTCGGCCACGATCGGCAAGTGGCTTAAGCAGCCGGGTGACCGGGTTGAACAATATGAACCGATTTGCGAAGTGATTACGGATAAGGTGAATGCGGAGATTCCGTCGACCCTCGACGGGATCATGGGCGAGCTTCTGGCGAAGGAAGGCGAGGAAGTTTCCGTCGGCACGGTGATTTGCCGAATCGAAACGGAATCGGCGGCTTCGGCCCCGGCAGCTGCCGGAGCAACGCGGTCGGAGGCCCAGGCCCAAGCGGCCGCTCCGGGCGAACCCGGCGAAGGGTCGCAGCGCCATCGCTACTCGCCGGCCGTGCAGACCTTGGCCGCCGAGCATGGCGTAGACCTTCGGTCCGTTCCCGGCACCGGGCTGGGCGGACGCATCACGCGCAAGGATGTGCTCGCGTATATCGCGGGTGGCGGCGGGGGGAACGCCGCACAGGCGCCGACGCAGCCATCGGTACAGGCGCCGACGCAGCCATCGGTACAGGCGCCGACGCAGCCATCGGTACAGGCGCCGACGCAGCCATCGGTACAGGCGCCGACGCAGCCATCGGTACAGGCG
>NZ_JAIUDG010000025.1:0-97558 GCF_020179875.1 Paenibacillus sp. alder61 | reverse complement strand
CTACGTGTTACTCACCCGTCCGCCGCTAAGTCAACCAGGAGCAAGCTCCCGATTAACTCCGCTCGACTTGCATGTATTAGGCACGCCGCCAGCGTTCGTCCTGAGCCAGGATCAAACTCTCCAATAAAGGTTCGGAAGGAGGCTCATACCCGAAGGTAATGAGGTGTTCCATCCGAGTGATGCTTTATTCGAAAGAGCCTTAGCTCAATCAGTTGCTGACGAGAAAATTAATTCTCATAGGATGGATTTTCAAACGACACAAGGTCGATTTAAATCCCATCATTTTAATACTCACTCGTTGTTCAGTTTTCAAAGATCAACTTCGTTCATTTCGTTATCGCCGTGTTTCAGCGGCGACTTAAATAATATATCATATCGTTTCGTAGAAAGCAAGCACTTTTTCGAGAAAACTTTTAAGTTCTAAAAGCGAGCTTTCTATCCGACAAGTCTGTCCGCTCATCGGGATAATTAATATACCATAAAACAACTTCGGGCTCAAGCAATTAAATGCTAGTATTTATTGGATTTTTTCAAAAATCATTAAAAAAAGCGGAGGGCTTACCTCCGCTTTTAAACATCTATTCTTCTATCACCCGTTAATCCAAGGGTTTCGCAGCTCGGATTTTGCACCGCGAATCTCTGAGTTTGATTTCTTTTTGATAGAACCGGATGCTCTTCTTTTACTTCCATTGGTTTTCCCCGGAATCGTTCTTCCCGATATTTTGGCGTCTTTTTTGGTTTTGGATTTTTCTCTTGTTCGAGTTTTAGCCGTCTCAGAAGAGTCGTTGGCCTGGCTTGTTGTCGCATTAGCCTCCCACGCATGGTCCGTCACCGGATCCGAAGGAGCATTTGCCTCACGATCAAAGTAACCGGGCACCGTTGCGCCAAAGCCTCCAAGAGGAGCTACGGGAACATGCGGCTGATTGGGGATCTCCGGCATACCGTGCAGCCCCGTCATCCCTTTCATCCCGTGCATGTCGTAATTTCCGTGCATTCCTTGGCCCGGCATTTCAGAAATTCCGTAAGGGGGTACCGGATAGTGCGGCTCCGGCATCGGCATCATATGCGGATAGTTCTCTCCAGTGGGGTAATACGCTTGATGGTAAATAGGCTGAGGACCGCAGCACGACGATGGAATGTAAGGAGCCGGCCAACTATAGGGTTGAATCCCTCCGGGCGCTTCATGGGTGAATGGAGCGTTTACCGGCGTAGGATATCCCGACCACGGCTGCTGCCAAGCCGGTTCATGGGTATGGTGCATATTAGGGTGATACATATTATCGTGATGCATATTATTTTCCCATGGTTTCTCCATATTGTCGCCCACAGCGTAACTTCCCACTTCCGGCCCGATATTGTCGGGTGCCATATACATGGGTGCATTGGAAATCCCCGGATATTCCCCACTGTAAACATGCTGGGAAGGCATCAAATGTTCCATGGAATGAGGATAGTCGTAATTTGCAAAAGCTTTTTCCGTTTCCATAGGATATTGATGGAATAAGTGTTCATTTTCATGTTTAGGTACGGAACCGTGACAGCCGCAAGGCGAGCTTGGATAAACTTGAGCCGGAGCTGTGAATGTGGGTTGCTCCAATTGGTAATTGTACGGGGACGGCAGGACGGGATACTCCGGCTTGGGCGGACATGGCGTCTCTTTGGACTGGACGGGCTGGATATTGATATTTTCGTAAAAAATCGGCTCATAAGAGATATGCTCCACGCCAATCTCTACTTGAACGGGTGTCGGCATCGGAACAGGCGGCTTGGGTGGTTCCGCATTGATCGGAGGAGCCGGCACCGTTTCGGAGAGGGCGGAAGGAGCCGGAGCTGGGGCCGGTTCTACATTTGGAGCCGGAGCGGGAATCGGCTTCGTTTCCTCCGCCTTCTGCACGTTTTCAACCTTTTCCTCTTTCTTGACCTCCTTGATGGGAGCGGTGTTTTTCTTACCTGCAGCCCCGGACACAACTGGCGGTTTATTCGAGTTGTCTTGACCCGCGGGCGAAGACGACTGCGAACCGCCGGACGGAATGTTGATAACGTCCCCCACTTTTAAATCATTGGGATCGCCGAGCTGAGGATTAGCCCCGATTAAAGTTTGCAGAGACAGTCCCCAGGCTTTCGCAAGCTTCCACAAACTGTCGCCCGACTTCACCACATGTTTGTATACGTTGAAGCCTTCCCCTTCGACCGGAACCGCGGCCGCCGGAATTTTCACCTTGTCGCCCAGATTCAATTGTTCCGGGTTAACGATTTGCGGATTGGCTTCAATCAGCTTTTGAAGGGGCACATTATACTTCTTGGATAGCTCGAATAAAGTGTCTCCCTTTTTTACAATGTGAATTTTCACGCGCTAAAGACCTCCTAAATATCTTCTCCGGTACGTGATTCTACCGCCCGGGGCCCAATTAATACATCCTATGCAGATGCCCAGGTTTTTGACTCCGGGAAAATAAAAAAATCCTATCCGTCTCTTCCGAGATAGAATAGGATTTCTTCTAAGGTTCAGCGGCTTACCATACTTTAACGCCGTCTTTATCGACGATGCTGCGGAACTCCTCCAGCAACGCCAAGGTAATCGGTCCGGCATGTCCTTCGCCGATGATCCGGCCGTCGACTTCCCGAACCGCAATGACTTCAGCCGCCGTCCCCGTCAGGAACACTTCGTCGGCGACATACACATCATGCAGCGTAAAAGGCTCCTCTTTAATTTTGTAGCCTTTTTGATGACAGATTTCAATGATCGCCTGGCGGGTGATCCCGTCCAGCGCGCCAAGATAGCAAGGCGGCGTTGTGATGACGCCGTTCTTGATAATAAAGATATTGTCCCCGGAGCCTTCCGTAACATACCCTTGGGCATTCAGCATAATGGCTTCGCCCGCACCCGAAAGATTGGATTGGATTTTCACCAGGATATTGTTCAGATAATTCAGCGATTTGATCTTCGGATTGAGCGCATCGGGAACGTTGCGTCTCGTGGACACGGAAACGGTCTTCAGGCCTGTTTTGTAGGCCTCCTCCGAATAAATCGCCAGCTGTTCCACGATAATAATGACCGATGCCTTCGGACAACGGTTCGGGTCGAGTCCCAAGTTGCCCGGCCCGCGCGAAACCACCAAGCGAATGTAACCGTCGCGAAGTTCATTCCGCTTCAGCGTCTCAACAAGAGCCTCTTCCATCTCCTGATAAGTAAGCGGAATATTCAGCATGATCGATTTGGCCGAGTCGTACAGCCGGTCCAGATGCTCCTTACATTTAAAGATATTGCCGTTGTAAATGCGAATTCCCTCAAAGATCCCGTCACCATACAAAAAACCGTGGTCGTATACGGAGACTTTTGCATTTTCCTTTGTCACGAATTGTCCGTCTAGATAGATCCATTGTTCTGCCATGATTGCTGCACCTCCGATTTTAGTCCTTCATAAGTGTAACTGGGATAGCTGCCCAGAATACGCACCTGACAACCAAGCGCCTCAATTTCCCCGATGGCGGAAGGGAGCAGTACCGAGTCCATCGGAGCCAGTACGTCCATATAAAAATAGTAGCTCCCCAACCGTTTCTTGGTGGGCCGCGATTCAATCCGGGACAAGTTCAGCTTGCGCCAGGCAAAAGCCGACAACACCTGGTGAAGCGCCCCCGGAAAATCTTCCGGCAAGGTCACGAGAATGCTCGTTTTTTGCTCGAAGCGGTTTGAGCCGACCTGCAAGCTCTCGGGCCCGATCAGCACGAAACGCGTGTAGTTGTTGTTATGGTCGGTTACCCGGTCGGCCAGAATGTCCAATCGATGCCGCTTCGCTCCCAAGGTGGTCCCGATTGCGGCCCATCCCGCCCCCGGATGCCGGCTGACGATCTCCACCGCCTCGGACGTGCTGCCCACATGCTCCAACTCGGCATACGGCATATGCGAGCGGATAAACTGCATACATTGAGCCATCGCCACCGGGTGCGAGAGCACTTTTTTGACTTTGGAATAATCCATCGTCCCCTCCGCGCCCGTTTGGAATTCTTCCCTTCTTCCGATCAAGTTCTGAATGGAGGGATAGACCCATTCGACTTGCATCGGGATGTCCACTTCATGAACTAGCCAATCCATATGCAGACTTACGGAACCTTCGATCGTGTTCTCGATAGGTATGACACTGTACTGGGTTTTTCCGGCGGCCGTCGCCAAGAACACATCCGAGATTTGCTTAAAATGGTGCAATTGTACGGGCTCATCACCGAACAGATGGAGCACCGCCTCATGTGAAACCGAGCCCTCCGGCAGCAAAGCGATTTGTTTCATGCTGTTACTTCCCCTTTAACGATGTCCAGAAATGAACGTTCTTGTTCCATAGTAATCTCGGCGGCTCCATGCGTGCAAGGTTTTAGCCAAAGAGTTGTGGCGGAAATCCCCTCGCTTTGGAGAACTTCGAGCAGAAAATTCCGCAGTTCCTCCCCCTGCCGGTTGTTGCGGTTCGTCAATGCCAGAATCGTGGGTCCGGCTCCGCTTAACGCCGCTCCAATCGCCCCGTGGCGGGGAGCCTCCTCCAGAATTCTCGCCATGCCGGGAACAAGAGCCGCCCGGTAAGGCTGGTGCAGACGATCGCGCATCGCTTCCGCGACCAGATCCAGCCTTCCGGAAGCCAAAGCGCCCGTCAGCAGCGAGGCTCGGCTGACGTTGTAGACCGCGTCGCCCAGGCTCACTTGCTTGGGCAGCGCCTCTCTCGCCGCGGTAGTCGACAGCTGAAAATCGGGAATCGCGACGAGCACATCCAGCTCCTCCGGCGGTTCAATCCGCAACGCCGTGGCGCGCACACCGTCCCAAACGGCGGTGATGATCCCGCCGTACAATGAGGCGCCTACATTGTCGGGGTGGTGCTCAAGGGCGGTGGCCATGTCGAAAAGTTGTTCGCGCGTCAACGGCGAGCCGATAAGCAGATTGGCGGCATAGAGAGCGCCCACGATGGCCGAGGCGCTGCTCCCCAATCCCCGCGTCAGGGGGATGTCCGAGTACATCGAAATTTCCAGCTCCGGCACGGCGATCCCGGCCGCCGTAAATACGGACTGGGCTACCTTGTAGATCAGATTGCTTTTGTCCTTGGGCAGTCCGTCCAAATTGTCGCCGTATAAATGAAACACCGTAGCGTCCGCCGGTTTGACTTCCAGCCAGGCATAAAGATTAAGCGCCATGCCCAGCGTGTCGAAACCCGGTCCGAGATTGGCGGTGCTGGCCGGCACCTTGACCCGCACCCCTTCCCGCCGGATCATAACCAACCTCGACTATATTCTTTACAAATATGCTGCGTTATAAAGGTATTCAAGGCATTCATGATTGCGAAGCTCCTTTAACATTTGGAATTCCGGGTCCTGAGTCGTCCTCGGCAAGTTACCCTTCCACCCGGTATACGCTTTTGACCCGGCGTATCACTTCCAGTGTTTCAAAATGCTGCAGCACCTGATTCATACTTGCTTTGCTGGCATTATGGGTAACGATCATAATCTCGGCATCCGGCGTGTCCGCGTTAGGCGATTGAACGACCGATTCCAAGCTCACCTCGTACTCTGCGAAGGCCTGGGTGATCTGAGCAAGTACCCCGGCTTTGTCCGCAACCTGAAGCAAGAGGAAATTTTTGAACATAATCTGCTCATCGCTCTTCAGCTTTTTGGGTTTGTAAGGCACGATGGCCTTCAGACCGTTCACGCCCAGCTTTAAGTTCTTCACGACGGCGACCAGGTCGGCTACCACCGAAGTAGCCGTCGGCATCTCACCCGCGCCGGCCCCGTAGAACATCGTTTCGCCAACCGCTTCCCCGTAGACATATACCGCGTTGTAAACACCGTTTACGGCGGCGATCGGATGGCTCTTCTTCACCATGGTCGGCTGAACGCTGATGCTGAATTCGTCATCCTGACGATCCGCGATGCCAAGCAGCTTCATTTCATACCCCAGCCGCTTCGCGTATAAAATGTCTTCCTTGCTTACCGACGAAATTCCGCGGACTTGAACATCCTGCAGCTCCACATTGGTGCGGAAGCCGAGGGTACCGAGAATCGCCATTTTGCGCGCGGCGTCCAGCCCTTCCACATCGGAGGTCGGATCCGCTTCCGCGTAGCCAAGGGCCTGGGCTTCTTGAAGAACATCATCGTAGGAAGCCCCTTCCTCACTCATCTTGGACAAAATATAATTTGTCGTGCCGTTGACGATCCCCATGATTTTTGTGATCCGGTCCGAGGAAAATCCTTCGATCAACGTCCGGATAATCGGTATGCCCCCGGCTACGCTGGCTTCGTAGAACACGTCGCATTGCTTCTCCATAGCTTTGGCCAGAATTTCCGATCCGTATAGCGCCATAAGGTCTTTATTGGCGGTTACGATATGCTTTCCGCGGTCCAACGCCTCAAGAATATATTCCTTCGTCCCGTTGACCCCGCCCATAACCTCGACGATGACATCGATCTCGGGATCGCGGATGACTTCCCATGGATCCTCCGTTAACTTGCTGCGGTCGATTTCGATGCTCCGCTTTTTGTCCATACTTTTGACAGCGACCTTCTCGATGACGATCGGGGAACCGACCTGACTGCTCAAATCCTCCTGGTGTCCCTCCACAATGCGAACCACCCCGGTACCGACCGTACCTAATCCAAGAAGTCCTACTTTAACGGGTTTCACGATATGCCCCCTCCTGTGCTTCATCATATTGTCCGGCAGGAACCTAGCCCCTGTGCCGGTTGTATTTATCCGCCATTAACCCTGTCCGACGATTTGCGTTTTTTTGACTCCCGGAATGCCTTGAAGCATTTCCATCATCGTATCCAAATCCTCGGTCATCCGGGAGGTCTCCACGGAAATGACTACGTTCGCTCTGCCCTGCAGCGGAATGCTCTGATTAATCGTGAGTACGTTTCCGCCCGCTCCGGCAATTTGGGCCAGAACTTTGGATAGAATCCCCGAGCGATGCTCCAGATCGAACGAAATGGTAACGATACTCTCGCGTTCGATCTGATTCAGCAAATGAATTCCATCTTTGTATTTGTAAAAAGCGCTGCGGCTCAGCCCTACCTGCGCCACCGCCTCATGGACCGTCTTCGCGTCCCCCACGGCCAACAACTGCTTGACCTGCAACGTTTTGATGACCGCTTCGGGCAAAATATCCTCACGGACCAAATAATAGCGTTCTTTCACAAACGTCCTCTCCTTAGAGACTCTTGTTTACGTATAGTGGACATTATAACGAAATCACTGGTCCGAGGCAATCCTTATTTGTAAAATTCCGCGCCGATTTATATGTAGCGGCGATTCCCCCGTTTTACCCCGTATGGATGATCGCGGTTTCCGCCGAAATAGGCAGAAACGGCTACAGCATCCCTCTGGGGACGGTACCCGTTTCGTTTCATTCACCTTATATCAACTTTTTAGTAGTAGTAGCTGCTTCCTTCCACAAATTCGAACTCAAAGTCCCCGATGCGAACCAGAGTCCCATCTTTGGCCCCTCGGTTACGCAGCTCATCGTCAACGCCCATATGGCGCAAAGTCCGGGCCAGCTTAAGAATCGCATCATGCGTGTTCAACTGCATCCGCTTCATCATCCGTTCGATTTTCGGGCTCTCGACGATGAACGTTTCGTTCTCCCTGCGGATCGTAAAGCTGTTGTCGTCGGTTTTCTCGAGCTTATAGATCTTTCTTTCCGAAAGTTCGGTCACTTCTTCAATCGCCGGCGCTTCCGGAATTTGATCCAGCATGTCCGCCGCCTTGTACATCAATTCCTGCACCCCTTGGCGGGTTAACGAGGAAATCGGCAGGATCTCCAGATCCGGTCGAACTTCCCGAATTTGCGCCGTGAACCGCTCCAGGTTTTCTTCCGCTTCCGGCATGTCCATTTTATTGGCGGCCACGATTTGCGGGCGGTTCTCCAGGTCGGCATTGTACAGCTTCACTTCATCGTTGATTTTCAGCCAGTCCTCGAAAGGATCGCGGCCTTCCGAACCCGCCATATCCACGACATGGATAATCAGCCGCGTTCGTTCCACATGCCGCAAAAACTCATGGCCCAAGCCGACGCCTTCATGCGCGCCCTCGATCAATCCCGGTAGGTCGGCCATGACGAAGCTGCGTCCTTCGCCCACGTCCACTACCCCGAGGTTCGGCGTAATGGTCGTAAAATGATAGGCCCCGATTTTCGGTTTGGCTGCGGATACTACGGACAGTAAGGTGGATTTTCCGACGCTCGGAAAACCGACCAGCCCCACATCGGCCATCACCTTCAGCTCCAGCACGATCCAGCGCTCTTCCCCTTCCTCCCCGTGTTCGGCCAGCTCGGGAGCGGGATTGTTCGGCGTCGCGAAGCGGATATTGCCGCGGCCGCCGCGGCCCCCGCGGGCGACAACGACCTGCTGCCCGTGCCGGGTCAAGTCCGCCAGCACTTCCTGCGTATCATCGTCGATGATGACGGTTCCCGGAGGAATCCGGACGATCATATTCTCCGCGTTGGCCCCATGCTGGCTTTTGTTCCGCCCCTTCTCTCCGCGCTCAGCCTTGAAATGCCGCTGATAGCGGAAGTCCATCAACGTCCGCAGACCTTCGTCCACGCGAAAAATCACGTCTCCGCCCTTGCCGCCGTCCCCGCCGGCCGGCCCTCCTTCAGGTACGTATTTTTCCCTGCGGAAAGCCACGAGGCCGTCGCCGCCGTCGCCACCTTTAACATATATTTTCGCTTTATCTACAAACATGCCTTCACCTCATTCTAGTTTGCGCAAGCCACCCTCAGTCTTAAAGAGATCAGCTTGGGATCAACCTGCTCGGCCAGCACTCTTTTCCCGGAATTCCACAAATCCAGATGCCTTTTCAAAATATCCGCATTCTCCGCGGAGCCGCCGTCTCTCTCGAAAATCGCGAGCACTTCACCGCCCTCCCGGCACAGGGACAGTTTCAAATGCAAAACCTCTCCCCAGGAAGAGCGCCCGCTAAATTGGTAGGCCCGGATTGTCTCGATAATCGCTTCCGTGAATTCCTCGGCGTCTTCGGCGGTGAGCAGATCGCCAAGCTGCAAATCGTCCGCGATGGAAACTTCAAGCTGGACCGACCGGTTCAGCTCGCGGAACGAATGGAGGAAGAATACGAGCGAGGGAATCCCCAATCTGGAGATCTTGCTGTCCGCAACCATCCGTTCTTTTATTCTGTCCACACATCCGGCCAGTTTATCATACTTGCCCAACTGAATATAACCATACAAAATCTGCAGATCGTTCATCCAATCATGGCGGTGATGTCCCAGCGTGGCCGCCGCCGTTCTCTGCACGGATTCCAGCAATTGTTTGCGCTCGGCTTCCGCCTTCTTGCTTATATACTTTACATACCCGTAAAAAACGCCGAGAAGACATACGCTAAGAAGAAGATAAGCCGCCGGTGAGTGGAGGTAATACATTAGAATCAGACAAGCAATGGATAGCCCGGCAGCCAAAGCCGGTGCCATTAGCCGATGTTTCATGCGTTTCCCCGTTCCTCTAAACAGATTGGGTGTACCTTCCACCCTGACATCAATACCCAGTATATCATAAACCTTGTCAGAAAAATGCACATCCGTATAAGCTTTTGTCGCGGGGCTTTGGAATAAAAAAGCCCCTGGCATCCATATGCCAAGGGCTTCTACACCTCGCTAGTCAGCAAAGCTCTTAAGCTTCTACCGCAGCCGCTACAGGAGCGGTTTCCACTGGGTAGACGCTCACTTTTTTACGGTCGCGACCCCAACGTTCGAATTTCACGACGCCGTCCACTTTGGCAAACAGCGTGTCGTCTTTACCGATTCCCACGTTGGTACCCGGATGAATTTTCGTGCCGCGTTGGCGAACGAGAATGCTTCCGCCGGTAACCGTTTGGCCGTCAGCACGCTTAACGCCCAGGCGTTTCGCGATGCTGTCGCGTCCGTTCTTCGTGGAACCTACGCCCTTCTTCGAAGCGAACAACTGAAGATCCAATTTCAACATTGTCCATCTACCTCCTTCTTCAAGTAATCACGTCTTTTATTTGAATATACTTTCCGTATGATCCTTCGATACTCCGCAGCATAACGACCATGGATGAGAGCAGCAGTTGTACTTGCTGTGCCTGATCCGGACGAACTTCGCGGGGAAGCTTCGCGTTCAGAAAACCGTTCTTCATCTCGGCTTCCATCACGGTTCCCGCAAGCGCCTCAATGGAGTTCACCGTACCTACGGTAACGGCGGAGACACCGGCGCACACAATGTCCTGTCCCGGCTTGGCATAGCCCGCATGACCGGATACTTCAAACCCAGCGATGTCGTTATCCTTGCCACGCAGAATGGAGACGATAATCACCTATCGCACCTTCTTACGCTTGGATTTTCTCGATGGTCACTTTTGTGTAAGGTTGACGATGACCTTGCTTCTTGTGGTAGTTCTTTTTCGGCTTGTATTTGTAAACGATGACCTTTTGGCCTTTGCCGTGCTTCTCGACTTTCGCCGTAACACTCGCGCCGGATACCAATGGAGCTCCCGTTACCAAACCTTCGCCTTTCGATACTGCCAACACGCGGTCGAACGTCACGCTAGCGCCATCCTCAGCGTTCAATTTCTCGATGTAAAGAACATCGCCCTCTTGAACACGGTATTGTTTACCGCCGGTTTCGATAATTGCGTACATTTGCTTGCACCTCCTCATGTCTCAGACTCGCCTGATTCAGGTGCCGCCGTCGACGAAGACAACGGACTTTCCGACCCGATCGGAGCGGTTGCAGCATGTGTACAAGACCAACTCATAACACATACCCTAATATACTATCATGCGATACCTCAAAAATCAATCATTACTTGAAAATTGCGACTGCTCCCTGATCCGCTTGCGCGTCATTTCCAACAAACCCAGCTTGGTCCAGCCCAAAATATGGTGCTGCGTACGGTCTCCGTTCATCGACTTCTCCAACATATCCAGCACGGCGGTGCGGTGACTTTCGCTGCTCATGTCGATAAAGTCGACGATGATGATCCCGCCGGTATCCCGAAGCCGCACCAAGCGGGCAATTTCCCGGGCCGCCTCCAGATTCGTCCGGTAAACGGTATCCTCCAGATTGTCCCCTCCGGTGAATTTTCCCGTATTGACGTCGATCACCGTTAAAGCCTCGGTGGTATCCCACACGAGATAACCGCCTCCCGGCAGCCAAATTTTGCGCTGAAAGTCCTTGTCCAACCGCTGCCTGATGCCATAATGCTCAAAGATCGGGACATCGCCTTTATACACTCGGATGTTCGGCTTCTTCCCCTGCAGCATGGCGGCCAAAAATGCGGAGGCTTCCCCCGCCTGCTCGGAACAGTCCATGACGAGCTCGTCGGTTTCCGGGCTGTATACGTCCCGCAGCAGCCGCTGCACCATACTGAGATCATGATGCAGCACGGAAGGCGCGGGAGCATGCTCCCCTTTTTCGAGAATCTCCTCCCACTGCGTCCGAAGCTGGCTCAAGTCTTCAAGCACCTCCTCCTCGCCGGCATGTTCCGCCACGGTCCGGAGAATAAGCCCTTCCTCGGAGCGGCGAAGCGTCTCCCCGATTTCCTTCAGGCGGTTGCGCTCCTCCTCCCGGCTGATCTTCTTCGATACCGCCACGTAACCGGCCGACGGCATGTATACCAACCACCGTCCCGGGAGCGAATAGTGCGTCGTCACCCTCGCGCCCTTGTTGCCGATCGCCTCTCTGACAACCTGGACGACGAGTTCTTGACCCGGACGAACCAGATCGGTGATCGGCGGTTTCGTCTTCGGCTGCTTTTCCAAGTGGGGATGCAGCAGATCATCAATATAAAGAAACGCGTTTTTCTTATGGCCGATGTCGACAAAAGCCGCCTGCATGCCCGGAACCACGTTCATTACTTTTCCCTTAAAAAAACTGCCCATGAGCCCTCTCTTTTGAGATCGCTCAGCTGCGTATTCCACCAGCTTATCCTCTTCCAGCAGCGCCATCTGGGTGGAATCAGGACCGCAGTGAATCATCAACTGTTTCATTGATTTCACCCTCATTCGTACGTTCTGACCAAAACGCTTTTTTATATTATACCACGGCTTTTACGCATCAGGCGCCCGGGTCCCCACGCAAATAGGAGGAGATGACCCGTTGTTCCGGCACTACCGCCACAATCCGCCCCTGTGGATTCATGATGTATACGAAATGATACTTCTCTCTCCTGAACAGACGCAAAAGCTGGTCTAAAGGTTTCGATCTATCGGCGATAATGGGCTGGGCCAAACTGCCGTTCATAAGGTGGCGGGTGAAGGCCCCCTCCCGGTTGACGAGAAAACGCACAAACCGATAAGGAATATTCCGGTAATCCACATAGTTGGAATAGAGCAGAAAAACGCCGACGAGCAGCAGATTAAAGTGAAGCGGTCCGGACCCAAGGAGAAGCGGGGTCGCCGAAAATAAAACGACGAGCGCGCTAAAGAACAGACTGATTCGAATCGACCAAACCAGGGTAGGATGAAACGGAAGCACGGTCCCGCAAAGGGTCTGACATATTTTACCTCCATCGAGCGGCAAAATCGGCAGCAAATTGAACAGCGCGATGAGCAAATTACACTCCACAAAATAAGCGTAAAAAGGACCGCCCCAGATTCCGACGGCGTGAAGCAGCCAGGAAATACCGATCAACAGTACATTTTGGAGCGGCCCCGCCAAAGCGATGGCCATTTCGCGGGCCGCACTGAGGCGGCCGGTATCTTCCATGACGGCTACGCCGCCAAAGGGAAGCAGCTGGACCGAAATGACGGGGATCCCGAACATTCGGGCCGCCGCGACATGACCCAATTCATGGACGAATACAATAGAAAACAGGGCCGCAAGCTCAATAAAATGCCCGGTAAAAACGGAAGCGAGCATCACCAGCACAAACAAAGGATGAAAGGAAATCCGCATGCCGCCCCATTTATTCAAACGGAATCACATCCGCGGGATCGATATACCGGTTTTGCTTTTTCAGGGCGAAATACAAGGTAGGATGTACACCGTCCGAAGTCGGCGGCAAGGCTCCAAGCGGGTCGCCCCCTTCCAACCAGTCTCCTTTGCTCACGGCAAGTTTCCCTAAATGCCCATACACCGAAACATACCCCTCGCCATGCTGCACCGTTACTGTCGTTCCGGTTAACGCATCGTTCGTTACACTAAGGACACGCCCCGTTTCTATGCTTTTAACCTCGGCTCCGGTAACCGAATCCGCATTCGGGATCACTTCCACCCCCTTGAGATTAAGCACAAAAGGCTCGGCGAGCGTACCCTGAATCGGCGGGACAAATCCGTGCGGCGCATCGACTTTAATCCCTTGTTCTTCATGATGCTTGAATATCGGAATAAAGCTGGGCGAACCCCCAAAAATTTGCTCGTACCAAGCCTCCATGGCCCCAAAATCCATTTCCTGCGTCAAGGATTGAGCTACAAAAACCCGGACCGGCAAAGCCCAGTCCGGCTGAAAACGTTGAATCCCCCATATTCCCGCAAACAGAGCCGCGCTAAGGATCACACGGATTCCGAGAGACGACCAAAAAGAACGGCGCTTCTTCCCGGGGTCCCCCTGATCGCCTCCGGAAGAAAATAACTCCGTATCGTTCCACCGTCCCTTCCCTCGCTTCCATAGAAGTTCCGGGTCGGGATCCTGTTCTCGATCCGTATCCGCTGTGGCGGGCGGCGGATTACCGACCGAAGGGGGTTGCTCCGCTTCCCCCTTTCCGCCGCGGGCCATCCCGTCCGCCAAGGCTTCGTCATAAGCGGAAATCCGGCCGGAATCGGCCAAATCTCCAGCGGTCAATTGCCGGATACGTTCCTCGCGCCGCTTTCGAACATTCGATTTTACGTCCATTACCGCACCCTCCCGGTCGCATCTAGTGCTATATATGTATGAGGAGCTTGACCGAAATATGAACAAGCTGTCGATGCAGGCAGGAAATCGAAAACGCCATAAGAAAAACCGGAACCTCCCGGTTCCGGTTTTTAATCCACTTTATATTTCTCCTGATGCAACTGAATGCTGAACACCAGACCTATACAAAGCATATTGATCAGCAGGGAAGTCCCCCCGTAGCTGATAAACGGCAGGGTGATCCCGGTAATCGGCATCAGTCCGATCATCATCCCGACATTTTCAAAAATTTGAAACAAAAACATCGCCACGATTCCCACGATGATATAAGCGCCCATCCGGTCAAAGCAATGCATCGCAATCAATATCATCCTGTAAATAAAGAGAAAATAGACGAGCAGCAGCGCGGAGGAGCCCAAAAAGCCGAATTCCTCGCCGACCACGACAAAAATGGAATCGGAGTAAGGATACGGAACGAATTTTTTGTTCTTCAGTTCGCCCTTCATATAGCCGTCCCCCGTCAAGCCGCCGGAGCCGATCGCGATCTTCGCGTAATTGGACTGGTGCTTGTCGTCGTTGGAAGCCTGATCGGGATTAATAAACGTGTTGATTCGCTGATACCAGTGCAGTTTCTGATGCTTCTCCAGATAATCATGGATTTGTGTATTATAAACGTTGAACAGCGTTACGAATGCGATCAGCGCCGCAATGACCACGGTCAGACCGATCAGCACATGGCTGTATTTCGTATTTCCGATCCACAGCATCGCGATGAGAATAACGAGATATATTATCGCATTCCCCAGATCGGGCTGGATCAGAACGAGCAGGAACGGCAGCATCGTCATAGCCGTGATCGGAACGATATCGCGCCGAAAACGCAGAGGCTGCCCGTTTCGCTGTCCCAGCATATAGGCTACCGTCATAATCAGTATGATCTTCACTAGTTCCGCCGGCTGAAACTGCAGGCCCCCGGGCAGCTCGAACCAACTGCGGGCGCCGTTGATTTCCGGAGCCAGCAAATAGACCGCAACGAGCGATACACAGCCCGCCCCGTAAATATACCAGCTGTATTTTAACAGCGTTCTGTAATCCACCAAGGCCATACCGAAAACAACAATAAACCCTGCCACATAAAATGCCAGGGTTTTCAGATCATAGGCCCTGAATTGGGTCTCATAAGGCGCGATTGCGCTGCGGACCAGCATCGTGCTGAATATCATAAACAGGAGCAGGATCCCCACCATGGGCCAGTCCACTTTTTTTAGTTTAAAGAACAACGAAAATCAACCCATTCCAAAAAACTTTTTAAAACGCGTAAACACGCCTTTCTTCTGATCCAGCAGCATCAGCGGGACCGTATCGCCCAGGATCCGGCGGGCAATGTTCCGATAGGCGATGGCGGCTCTGGAGTCCGGATTCATCACCGTGGGTTCGCCCGAATTGGCCGCTTTGATGACCAGTTCGTCATCCGGGACGATCCCGATCAGATCGATATTCAGCACTTGAAGGATATCCTCGATTTCCAGCATGTCCCCGGATTTGACCATATTAGGCCGTATGCGGTTTACGACCAATTTGGGCGAGGCAATATGCGAGCTTTCCAAAAGCCCGATGATCCGGTCCGCATCGCGAACGGCCGCATGCTCCGGCGTGGTCACGACGATGGCCTGATCCGCTCCGGCGACCGCGTTCCTGAATCCCTGTTCGATCCCGGCCGGGCAGTCGATAATTACGTATTCGTGTTCCTTTTTTAACTCCAGGACAATATCCTTGACCTGTTCCGGCGTAATGGCGTTCTTATCCTTCGTTTGCGCCGCTGGCAGCATGTACAGTTCGTCGAAACGCTTGTCTTTTACCAGCGCCTGATTTAACCGGCACCGGCCCTCGGCCACATCGATCAGATCGTAAATAATGCGATTTTCGAGTCCCATCACGACATCGAGGTTGCGCAAACCGATATCCGTATCCACCAGGCATACTTTTTTGCCGAGCAGCGCAAGCGCGGTACCGATATTGGCCGACGTCGTCGTTTTGCCGACGCCTCCTTTTCCCGATGTGACCACAATAGCTTCTCCCATAGATTACACCCCTTTAAACACGTTAAAATCCGGCCGAATCCGAAATAGGTTCCCAATCTTATCGATCTGCATCTTTCCGTCACGCAGAAAGGCAAACTCCATACTTGTCTCCCGGTTCTCCCACTCATCCGGAGGGCGGCTGATCACCTCGGCAATCCGCAACTGAGTCGGCGCCAAAAAAGAGGCCGCAATGACCGCCTCCACATTGCCCTTCAGTCCGGCGTGCGCCATTCCTCTCAAAGCCCCGAGTATATAAATATCCCCCGTGCAAGCCACGGTCCCCCCGGGGTTGACGTCCCCCAGAAACAACAGGTTCCCTTCATGATGAAGCACCTGCCCCGAACGAACGATCCCCGTCAGGGTCGTCAACGTCTTCAGCGGATCTACCGCCGGCATCAGCTCGGGCATCTCGATGGAGCGAACCAGCAGGTTTCCTTTGCGGCTCAATATATCAAGGATCATTTCTTTCTGATCATCGTTCACGATCCGGGTTCCCAATTTCACGTCAACATGTATAATCGGCCCCGTCAATATGTTCTGATGGCTATGTTCCAGTTTATAACGCAATTCCTCCAGCAAAGTTCCGAAGTCACACTTGTCGTCCAGCAGGAAAACCAGGCCATCCTTGATGCCTTTGATCGTAACATGATTCGACTTTACCGTCATAAGCCTGTCCCTCCCCCCTATTCATTTCGTGCAGGAGGCGGAAAGTTCCTGCTAGTTTCGTTGGATGTGACGAAAAGTCAAGCCTTCTCCTCCGGGGAACGGCGCTTCGTAATAATCTCCAACTGCTTCCGCAGCGGTACATAGATCAGCAAAGCAAATAAAAACTGAACGAACACATTGGGAATGATATGATGCATCACGGCCCAGGAGTACGGCTCGTGCACCACGCCGAACAGTGAATAAGTACCGAAAATAATCGAATCGAAGAGCAGGCTCCCGGTGATGACAAAAATCAGCATCAAAGGCAGCGGAGTTTGCTTGCTCCGCGACAACAAGCCGATCAAATAGCCGCAAAGGCCCATAGCAAACGAATAAGTGCCGACCATCGCGCCGTAAAACACAACATCATGCAAAAGGCCGAAACAAAGTCCCAAAATGAGCCCGGTATGACGATCTTCATAGATGGAGAAAAACAAGATAGCGATATACACCAAATGCGGATTAATCCGGGTTTCCCACGCTTCCGGAATGAGCCAGGGGAGGAGGGTGCCCTCCAGAATGAAGAGGACGAACAGGAGCAAAATCAGGATCGTTCTGCGCTTATTCACTGCTCTCAGCCTCCGGGAACACGATAAACAGCTCCTTCCAATCCGTAAAGCTGGCCGCAGGCGTAATCGTCGCCGTATAGGTTAACCCGAATTCGCCCACTTTGACCTCCTTGACCTTACCGATAATCATTCCTCTAGGGAATACGCCGCCGACACCTGAAGATACGATTAGGTCCTCCTTGGCCAATGGCTTTGGATCTTCAATCCGGCTCATCAGAAAAGTTCCGCTCTTCTTATCGTAGGACTCGATTACGCCGAACACCGAGTTTTCCTTGCCTTGGGCCGTAACGGCGATCCCGTTGGAATTCGGGTCGCGCGCATCCATCGTCGTGATCAGCTTCACCGTCGACGTCAGCGTACTGACGCGGCTGACAATGCCGACCAGACCTTTGGACGAGTGAACCGCCATCCCCTCTTTCACGCCCTCCCGGCTGCCGAGATTGACGACGATGGTCTGATTGACCGGATCATCATTCACGCTGATAACCTGTGCAATCTTCCAATCGTATTTATACAGTTTCTTCTGCTCCTCCGTAAAATGAAGATCGTTTTGCAGCCGGGTATATTCCTGCTCAATCCAGTTAAACCGGGCTTTGTCGCGCGTATAGTGGGAGAGCGCAATTTTGAGCTCTTCGTTCTCTTCCTGCAGGGCATGCAGCTCAGAAATATCTTTAATCAAGCCCGCCACATAGCTGGTGGGCTTGTAAAATACGTATTGCACGAACCCGACCGTGTCCTTGACAAATTTCTCGGGCCAGGACAAGCCGGCTCTCGATCCCAGGGTGAAGCCCATGATCGCAATAAAAAGGATAAGTCCCATCAACAAAATAAACAGTCTTTTGTTGCCCAGCAGCTTAAACAGTTTCAGCACCCTCCAACCTTACTAAATTCTCCCATTTCAAGTTACTCACTATAAAAACAGAGAAAAACGGCTTGGCCGTCCGGGTCGGACGGCGCCGCTTTATCCAAGGGGCATATGCGACCTATCGTCTGGAGCGAAGGGCCGAACTGCTTTTTGACTTAAACAAATGAATGTTGTCCAAGGCTCTTCCCGTTCCGATCGCCACGCAGTCCAGCGGGTTCTCCGCGACGATAACCGGCATACCCGTTTCGCGGGCCAACAGTTTGTCGAGATTGCGGAGAAGCGCGCCTCCGCCGGTCAACACGATCCCGCGATCCATAATATCTGCGGCCAGCTCGGGAGGACATTTCTCTAAGGTGACTTTTACCGCTTCAACGATCGCGTTCACCGTATCGCTAAGCGCTTCGGAAATTTCATCCGACGTGATGGTGATCGTCTTAGGCAGGCCGCTCACAAGATCCCGGCCCCGGATTTCCATCGTCTCCACCTTTTCCAAAGCAAGCGCGGAGCCGATATCCATCTTGAGCTGTTCTGCGGTTCTTTCTCCGATCATTAGATTATATTGCCGTTTGATGTATTGGATGATCGATTCATCCATTTCATCCCCGGCCACGCGCACCGATTTGCTGGTAACGATGCCGCCCAGCGAAATCACGGCGACCTCGGTCGTACCGCCGCCGATATCGACGACCATACTGCCCGTCGGTTCCCAGACCGGCAGATCCGCACCGATTGCCGCAGCAAACGGCTCCTCGATCGTATAGGCCTCGCGGGCCCCGGCCTGCTTGGTCGCGTCCTCCACGGCGCGCTGCTCCACGGCCGTAATGCCCGACGGAACACAAACCATCACGTTAGGATGGCGTTGAAACAGGGAACGCTGCTTCTGCGCCTGGCGAATGAAATATTTGATCATCGTAGCCGTCGTGTCGAAATCCGCGATTACGCCGTCCTTCATCGGACGAATCGCCCGGATGTTGCCCGGCGTTCTCCCGATCATTTTCTTGGCCGACTCGCCGACCGCCACGATGTTCTTCGTATCGGTATGAATGGCGACTACCGAAGGTTCCCTTACGATAATGCCTTTTCCACGCGTATAAACCAAAGTATTTGCCGTTCCCAAATCGATTCCCAAATCTTTCGTAAAGCCACCCAACATGCTGTATCTCCCTTTCCTTCTATATCTTATCGATTATATTACATCAAGCCCTGCTCCTTCAAACTGACGAACTTTCCGTCTCCGATCACAATATGGTCCAGCACGTCGATGCCTACGATTTCGCCAGCTTCCAATAACCGCCGGGTCATCCGGATGTCTTCCGGACTTGGCGTCGGATCGCCGCTGGGATGATTATGGGCACAGACGAGGGAGGCGCTGCTGCATTTGATAGCGGCGCGGAACACCTCCCGCGGGTGAACGATCGAGGCGTTAAGACTTCCGATCGACAGTGTTTCTTGAGCAATGATATGATTTTTTGTATTTAAAAACAAACAGACAAAGTGCTCCTTCTGCAAAAAACGGAGCTCTTCCATGAGCAGGTCTGCGGCGTCCCGCGGGCTGCGGATGACCCGCGCCTCGGGCAGCCGGGCTTTGGCAAGCCGCTGACCCAACTCGATGCCGGCTTTAATCTGGACGGCCTTGGCGGGGCCGATCCCTTTCATATTCGTTAATTCCTCCAGACTCAGGTCCATCATGCCGCGAATGCCGCCGATTTCCCCGAGCAGCCGCTGCGCCATATGAAGCGCCGATTCACGATGGGTCCCCGTCCGCAGCAAAATAGCCAGCAGCTCCGTCTGGCTTAAAGCTCCCGCCCCGTAACGCAGCATGCGTTCTCTGGGGCGTTCCTCATCGGGAATGTCACGCAGCATATAGTTTGTTGCATTATCCAATGCGATCCCTCGCTTCCGAATGTATTTGCAAAGCCAAAAGGCCTTACGACAAAGTTACGATTCGGAAGGATATGCTTTATCTCTTCCCTTACAAGTTAAAACACTTGGATTCCGAACGATGCCAGCATTTCCGCAAGCAAGGACAACGGTAATCCTACTACGTTAAAGTAACATCCTTCAATGCCGGTGACGATCGTCGCGCCCAGGCCTTGAATCGCATAAGCGCCCGCCTTGTCGAGTCCTTCACCGCTCGCGGCATAAGCTTCAATCTCTTCTTCGCGCAAAGCTCTCATCGTCACCACGGTCCTGCGGTAATCCACTTTACTGGCGCCGGTGCGGCTATCGATACAGGCTACACCGGTGTACACCTCATGGCTTCTGCCCTGCAGAGAACGAAGCATCGAGGCCGCCTCCCGTTGGTCCGCCGGCTTCCCCAAAACGGTGCCGTCCCTGACGACGATCGTATCGCTGCCGACGATCACGCCTTGTCGGTCCCTGTCATCAAGTTGCCGGTATACGGCTTCGGCTTTCCGTTTGGCGAGCTCCGTCACGATTCTGTCCGGCGACCAGCCCTCCGGGGTCGACTCTTCGGCATGGCTGGGAACAATGTCGAACGGAATATGTAAAGAAGCGACAAGCTCGCGGCGTCGCGGGGATGTCGAAGCTAGGATAATGCGTCGAGTTATGGAAGCATCCAAGATGCACTTCTCTCCTTTGTTCGAAGCGGGCTTGTCCGAAGGAAGCCTCTCTTCCTTCTTGCTGCCGACCTCTAAACTCTCTTTGTTGGTGAAAAACGATTACACAGCTTTAAAAGCTGTCTGCTCGCCATTTTTTGACACTTCATTATTATAAGGTTTATTCAGCAGCAATACAAACACAAAAACGGCAGGGGAAGGTATTACCATTCCTGCCGTTTTATATACCCGGAGGTCCTGTACTAAGCTTGACCCCCTACCATTTTTTGTTCCCCCAAAATAAAGCTCATGATTTCATCCTGCACTTCCCAAAGCAGCGTTTTTGCCCCTTTTTTCTGGTACTCGGCCATCGCCTCGACCGCGCTGTTCATCGCTTTCTCCAGATTTCCGGCCTCCAGCGCGAAAGCTTCGGGCTGGTTGGCGCGGACCGCCGCCGCGCTTTCCGTCCATCGCTGATGGCGCTCGCCCAGCTCCGATTGTTCCTCCGCCGACAAAAGCTGAGGCTTGACCTCCACAAGACGGGACGCGGACAATGTACTGAGCCAATCGATCAACTCCGCGCTCCGGGCAAAATATCGTTCCAAGGCGGTTACATCCCCGTTATATAGAATCTCGGCGGAAGAGGGAAGCGCGATTTCGTGAAGAATCAGATGTACTCCCGCTGTTTTGAGTTGGCCGCTCAGCAACTTGGCTTGTTCCCTGTCCGAAGAAACCCCGGCATAAACCCGCTTCTCGTCGACGGTGTCGCGGGCTGCGGCAATCCCCGACGCCTCCAGTTCCCGTTGAGCCAGTTCGACTCCCTCCGCCGTAGAAAATACGCCGTACTGCAAAAAGTGATAGGTCTGTCCCGGCAGCGCGATGTTTACCGGCATCCCCGCATTCCCTTCATCCCCCGGGTCCCCGCCGATTTCCCCAAAAACCGGAACATCCGCAGACTGGCCGGCTGAGGAACGATCGGGCACGGAAACCCCCGGGATGGGAACGCTCACGTCCCCGTTAAACATGGACAAGACCACGAAACCGAACAGAGCGCCCGTAACGATGGCGCCGGTCAAGGAACCCGCCACCTTCCACCACGATGTCCTTGGCTTACGGGTGGTATACGACGGGAGGATCGCCCCCCCGGTCCCGGTATAATCCGTAAACGGGTCGTTCCAGTCGTCGACGATTTCCACCGGGCGGTAGACGGTCTCTCCACCGGACGGCGACTCCCCGCGATGCCGCGGTTCTCCGTCGGATATGGAGGCAACCGGTTCTTCAACCGGCGGCAGCGCCTCCGGCTTCATTTCGGCTGCCGAAACCACACGCGGCGCGCTCTCCTCCATGCCGCGCCGCCGCTGCTGCCCATCGTCAAAACGGAATGTCATTTTGGCCTTATCCACTGTCCGCACGCTCCTTGTCCATTCTTCTAAAGATACCATATGAGCGGGCGGTTCTTTATATGCCAAACCGCAAGAAAAACCTCGCAGTTCAAGTCCGCGAGGTTTTTCCTTTTACATTCGTTTTTTCTCCATATCGTCCTGATCGGTTAAGATTCGGGCGGATCCGTTAATCGGTCAAAGTTTTGGCCAGCGTATCCCCGACCTTCCAAATATCGCCGGCGCCCATCGTAAGAACCAGGTCCCCCGGCTGAAGCCGGCCCTGCAAGTCCGCGATGACGTCCTGCTTCGTCGGAAGGTACCGAGCTCCGGCATTGCTGTTCTCCTTGATAAGTTCAACCAGCTTGGAGGAATGGACCCCTTCGATTTGCTGTTCGCCGGCTGGGGAGTATATGTCCGTGATGATCACCTCATCCGCCTCGCCAAAGGCCCGGCTGAACGCATCCAGCAGGAAAAACGTGCGCGTATACCGCTGCGGCTGAAACACGGCGATAATCCGTTTGCCCGTCGCTTTGGCCGCGGCGATCGTCGCCTCGATTTCCGTCGGATGATGGGCGTAATCGTCAATCACAAGAACGCCGCCCTTCTCTCCCAGCACCTGGAACCGGCGCTTTGCACCATGGAAACCGATGATCGCCGACGCGATATCCGCGAAAGGGATGCCCGCCTCCAGACAGACGATGACCGTAGCCATAGCGTTATATACGTTGTGTTTACCCGGTACGGAAAGCTCGATCGTCCCCAATTCCTGCTGTCCCTTTTTCATGAGGAACGTGACATGCCGATCCCCCAGCTTGATGCCGTCGGCCGAATAATCACAGTCCGGTCCCATGCCGTAAGTGATGACGCGGCAGTTGAGATCGGGAAGAAGCTCCTTAATATTAGCGTCATCTCCGCAAACAACGGCTACTCCATCCGGTTTGATCTGGTTCAGAAACTGGACATAAGCTTCTTTCAGCCGTCCGAAGTCCCCGCCATAGTTCTCGAGATGGTCCGCCTCAATGTTGGTGACCACACCCATGGAAGGATGGTATTGGAGGAAAGACCCGTCGCTCTCGTCCGCTTCGGCGACGACAAAACGTCCTTGTCCCGCCTTCGCGTTGGTCCCGATCCCCATAATTTCTCCGCCGATAATGTACGTCGGATCCGTGCCGCACTGCTCCATGACCAGCGCGATCATCGACGAAGTCGTCGTTTTGCCGTGCGCGCCGGCAACCGCAACGCCCTGCCGTTCATTCAGCAAGCGGGCCAACATCTGCGAACGGTGCAAGATCGGAATTCCTTGCTCCTCCGCTTCAAGCCGTTCCACATTATCCTTCGGAAGGGCCGTGGAATAAACTACAAGGTCCGCACCGTGCACATGCTCCGCGGTATGCCCGATATAAATTTTCGCCCCTTTGGCGGCCAACTTCTCGGTCAGTTCCTGGGAAGCGACATCCGATCCGGTCACGGTATACCCCATCTCCAGCATCACTCGGGCAATAGCGCTCATGCCATAGCCACCGATACCGATAAAATGCACATGTTGTTCAGTTGTATTTAGCAATTTCCATTCACCAGCCTTTTTCAGAATCGGTTTGATGCAAAAGGGTTGCCCGCACATCCGAGATCATATACAACGTGCCGGTGACCACCCCAAGATCCTCCCGTTCCGTCCGTGACTCCAAAAGCGCAAGCGCCTTTTTCCAATCACGCTCCACAACGATTTCCAGATCGGGCTTCGCCACTGAATCCTTCAGCTCAAGTACCAGATCGTATAACGCGCCCGCATCCAGTTTTCGGCGGAAATCGGGCTCGGTCAGTATAAGCGTATCCACTATAGGTAATATATGCTCGAGGTAGGCGCGATGATGCTTATTCGCCAGCATCCCCATCATCAAAATCAGACGCCGATAGCGGAACGTTTCCCGCAAGCTTTTGGCCAGCGACTCCGCTCCTTCGGGATTATGGGCTCCGTCGAGCACGATGCGCGGATTCCCGGACACCTGCTCCAGCCTTCCCGCCCACGTCGTGTTCCGGAACCCGCGAAGAACATCCGCGTCCTCCAAACAGAAGGCCATATACTGCCGCAAAATTTCGAGAACCATCATTACACCGGCCGCATTTTTGCACTGATGCTCTCCCAACATGGAGAGGTTCAACGAAAAGTCGCGAAACGGTCCACGGAACTGCATATCCTGCCCTTGCTCGCTAATTTGAGAACGTTCATAAAAAAACTGCTCACCAAGCAAGTAAAGGGTGCTCTTTTGCCCGGCGGCCGTCTCCTTTAGTACCGCGATCGCCTCGGGCTGCTCGACACAGCTCACTACCGGAATCCCGGCTTTGATAATCCCCGCTTTCTCCTTGGCGATTTGCTCGATCGTGTCCCCGAGGATGTCCGTATGATCATAACCGATATTCGTGATTAAAGAAACGACAGGCGTTACAATATTTGTAACATCCATCCTTCCCCCAAGCCCGGTCTCCCATACTACCACATCCGGATAACATTCCTCGGCAAAATAAAGGATAGCGATCGCCGTACTGACCTCGAACATCGTCGGTGAGCCCAACTCGCTTTCCGCGATATCTTTGACTAAAGGCAGTACCCGATTGCTTAGTTTAAGCAGCGTCTCCTCGGGAATGTCTTGCCCGTTATACTGAAACCGGTTCGTAAACTTGGTAATGTACGGCGAAGTGAACGTCCCTACGCTATAACCGCATTCCAGGAGGGTACGGGTTAAAAAGGCACAGGAAGAGCCTTTCCCGTTCGTCCCGGCCACATGAATAAATTTCAGGCGTCGATGCGGATTCCCCAGCCGCTCCATCAACTGATGAATCCGATCAAGTCCCGGACGTATTCCAAACGGAATCAAACCGTTGATCCAATCGACGGCCTCGCCGTAGCTTTCGAGCGCTTCGCCGTTATCTCCTTCTATATGAACCCCCATTTGCATTCACCTTCACATCTTTAATGGAATGAACCTGCTTATATCAGCAGATAGCAAGCATCCGGCTGAGCCTCTCCCGATGCCGGGAAGAATTCAGCCGGATTGTCTGCATCCTTTTAGCTTAAGCTTTCAATTCGCTGATCCGTGCCAGAACCTTATCCCGCTTTTCCGCGTAATCCGCCATCTTGGCCTTTTCTTCCTCGATGACCTTGGCCGGGGCTTTGGAAACAAACCCTTCATTCCCCAGCTTTTTCTCCACGCGTTCGACTTCTTTGTTCAAGTGGTCCAGCTCTTTTTCAAGCCGCGCGATCTCCTGGCTGATATCGATGAGCCCGGAAAGAGGAAGATACAGTTCGGCTCCGGTAACGACCGCGGTCATCGCCTTATCCGGCACCGCCGCCTCAATGGACAGATCCAACCGCGAGGTGTTGCAGAAACGGCTGATGTAATGGGCGTTCCGGTTAGCGATGTCAAGCAGTTCCGAATTCGCCGGTTTGACAAGCAGCTCGATTTTCTTGCTCATCGGCACATTCACTTCGGCCCGAATGTTCCGGACGGAGCGGATCATATCAACCAGCAGGTTCATTTCTTGAACGGCGTCCGGCGCTTCCAGCGCAGGATCGTATTTCGGCCATTCCGCCAACGTAATCGTTTCGCCGTCATGCGGCAGGTGCTGCCATATTTCCTCGGAAATAAACGGCATGAACGGGTGGATCAACCGCAGCGTCCGGTCCAATACGTAAGCAAGAACCGATTGGGTCTTCCGCTTCGCCGCGGCGTCTTCCCCGTATAGAGACAACTTGGCGAATTCAATGTACCAGTCGCAAAGATCATCCCAAATAAAGTTATACAACTGACGTCCGGTTTCCCCGAACTCATAAGCGTCGATCAATCGGGTAACTTCCCGCGTCGTTTCGTTAAAGCGATGCAAAATCCAGCGATCCGCCGTGCTCAGCTCCCCGCTGATGTCGATGTCCTCGAATTTGACGCCCTCCAGGTTCATCAAGGCAAACCGCGAAGCATTCCAGATCTTGTTCGCAAAATTCCGCGCCTGCTCTACGCGTTCCCAATGGAAGCGAAGGTCCTGCCCCGGAGTGCTGCTCGTGGAAAGCATATAACGCATGGCATCCGCGCCGTACTTCTCGATAACCTCCAGCGGGTCGACCCCGTTGCCGAGCGATTTGGACATTTTACGTCCTTCACTGTCCCTAATTAATCCGTGAATCAGCGTATCGCGGAACGGAATCGTTTGGGTGAACTCCAGACCGGTGAAGATCATGCGGGAAACCCAGAACGGGATAATATCGTATCCCGTCACGAGCACACTCGTCGGGAAATAACGTTTCAGATCCTCGCTGGCTTCATCCGGCCAACCGAGCGTCGAGAACGGCCACAACGCGGAGCTGAACCAGGTATCCAATACATCCTCATCCTGCTTGAGGTCGTCCCGTCCCAGCTTGGCCCGCGCCTCCGCTTCATCGTAAGCCACAACCATCTCGCCGGTTTCCTCGGAATACCAGGCCGGAATCCGGTGTCCCCACCACAATTGGCGCGAAATACACCAGTCGCGGACATTTTCGATCCAATGAAGATAGGTCTTTTCAAAACGATCCGGTACAAAATTCACGCCGTTTCCGGATTTTTGGGCGGCGATGGCCGTTTCCGCCAACGGCTTCATTTTGACGAACCATTGCGTGGACAAATAAGGCTCGATTACGGCGCCGGTACGTTCGCTATGTCCGACTTGATGCACATGGTCTTCAATTTTAATCAAAACGCCCAGCTCCTGCAGGTCCTTGACGATTTGTTTGCGGCACTCGGTGCGGTCCATCCCTTGGTACTTGCCCGCGTCCTTATTCATTTTGCCGCCTTCGTCCATGACGGTGATCTGAGGCAATTGATGACGTAAGCCGACCTCAAAGTCATTCGGATCATGAGCCGGTGTAATTTTCACGGCGCCGCTGCCGAATTCTTTGTCGACATACTCGTCGGCAATAACGGGAATCTCGCGACCGATAATCGGCAGGATCAGCGTTTTGCCGATCAAGTCCTTGTATCGCTCGTCCTTCGGGTGAACGGCAACCGCCGTATCGCCGAGCATCGTCTCCGGACGCGTCGTGGCCACGGTGATCGAACCGCTGCCGTCCTTCAACGGATACTGCAAATGATAGAGGTGTCCATTGACTTCTTTGTACTCCACTTCGATATCGGAAAGGGCGGTACGCGCTACTGGGTCCCAGTTAATGATATATTTGCCCCGGTAAATCAAGCCTTTTTCATACAGTTTCACAAACACTTCGCGGACGGCCTTGGACAAGCCCTCGTCCAGCGTGAAACGCTCGCGGGAATAATCCAGGGAGAAGCCCATTTTCGCCCATTGCTCATGAATGGACTCGGCATATTTGTCTTTCCACTGCCATACCTGTTCCAGGAATTTTTCACGCCCGAGATCGTAGCGCGACAACCCTTCCTCCCGGAGTTTCTGCTCCACTTTCGTCTGCGTGGCGATCCCGGCATGGTCCGTGCCCGGCAGCCAAAGGGCGTCATACCCCTGCATGCGTTTGGTCCGAATCAAAATATCCTGCAGCGTACAGTCCAGCGCATGCCCCAAATGCAGCATTCCCGTCACGTTGGGAGGCGGGATTACGATCGTGAACGGCTCGGCATCCTGTTTTTGCCCCGCCTTAAAAAATCCCCCCTCCAGCCAATAGCGGTACCATTTCTGCTCCGCCGCTTTCGGGTCGTATGTCGTCGGCATTTCCGCCGACAAAGGTTGCTGTGTTTGCTTTTCTGTCATTTGTACTTGACCTCCATTACATTTGAAATAACTTTGGCACAATTTAAGTTTGAGGTTTGATCATGATGGGCCAAGAAAACACAAAAAGCCCCTCGTCTCAAAGGACGAAAGGCTTTACTTTCGCGGTACCACCTTTGTTTCGCAGGCAGGCGGTCAAGGGACCCTGAATCTTCCCGGTTGACTCCGCAAGGCTTGCGACACTCATACAGATAACGGCTGCGGCCGGCCCGTTCTAGCATACCGGAACGATATGGATCAAACGGACGACTCCCGGGCGACTTCGGTCAGCTGTATCCTACGGAATTTTCCAGCGTATCAATTCCGCTCTCTGAAGGGTTCACTGCCTACTCTTCCCGTTCCTGGTCTTTGTAATGGGTTATACATGGCGTTTATCTTTTTCATAATAGCTTGATTATGTCCCGGAGTCAACCTGACGATACAAAAATGGACATTTGTCCTCCATATAGAGACAAAACAAAAAAGCCGCACAATTCACTGTGCAGCTTTCCAAGGTACGCATCCGGTCGATTAGGGAATATACAGCACCTGTCCCTCATTCAAATGCTGTTCGCTCAGGCGATTGTAAAGTTGAAGTTCCCGCGTACTGAGCTGATACCGCTCCGCGATCTCATCCAGTGTCTCTTCACGTTGGACGATAACCAGCTTGACTTTGCGGAAAGGCGTCTGCTCTTCGTTACTGCCGATAAACAGGCTCTTCCACCGTACTTCCTCGCCGTCCCCCGAGTCTTGGGCGGCAGCCTGAACGCTTTCTTGCTCCCCGGCTTCAAATGCAGGTTCGGCATCCTGCCGTGGAGTGGACAGCAGCTTGCTGATTCCGAAATGGTCGTCATGCTGCCCTGCCTCGTTCTTTTTGCTGCCAAGGGCGATTTTCATCTCCTTTTTCTCTTCGGCGGGCTCCGGACGGATCTGGTCCTTATCTTCCAAGGTTTCCGATACGGCCTCTTCGAGTGGGTCCGCCTCGGCCAGGACAGGAAGCTCGTTCTCGTACTCCGCCAGCGGCGCGGATTCAGGAGCCGCCTCCATCCGGTCCCGTTCCTCCAGGTGCTGTACCGTTTCGGCGGCGGTTACGGGTAAAGCATGCTCCGGTTCCCCCTGGGCGTCATCCGGCTCCCGAGCCGCTTCCCGCCATCTCCCGTACCGTTCATCCGGCGCTTCGTCCGCATTTTCGGCCCATTCCTCGAAAACGGGTTCCCGAGGTCCCCCCGGGGGCTCCGTCCAATCCGCATCCCCCTTGTCCTCCAGCACGGCCTGAGCAAACAGCGGCGAATCTACATTGTTCCACTTCAGAACCTGCGGCTGCTCGTCCGCATCTTCCGAACCGGGCTGGGCTTCCTGCTCCCATGCACGGAACGGATCGGCGTAGTTCCGCTCGTTATTTCCGGTCTGGAATTCCCGCCCCCACGGGTTCGAACGATTCGTTTCCGCCTCGCCGCGAAAATCGGGAGCCGGTTCATGGGAAGTTACGAATTCCCGGTCCTTCCACTCTTCCGATTCCACGCTGACCGACGAGGTTTCGATTCCCTGAAGCGAAAGAACGCCCGTAATGTTCAAGCTTCTGGCGCTAAGCAGGTCCACGTCGAAATTCTCGATTTCGACCGCAATGTCCTCCAGCTTACCGACCCGGCTAAGCGGAATCGTAATCTCTACCGGGATCCAATGCTCCAATTCATGCGTGCCGCCTTCCCCCCGATACAGTCCCGACAACAGCAGATGCCCGCGGAGGGAAGCGTACTCTTCGCCCGGAACGACCTGGATTCTCGGAAAAAGTTCGATTTCCTCCAATTCGTCGATTCCGGTTACCTGTTCCGACAAATGTACGCGTTCATAAATATCAAACCTTAAACCGTAGGATGAATCCGTCAAATAGGTTGCCTCCTTTCAGCATTACCAGACCTGATTGGGGTCCGCACAGGATGAAGGGCCCCATCATCGCTCGTTCTTATCTATATGCTTGAAAATAGAGTGCATGCCTGATTTTTGACGGAATTCCGGCTCATTAGCAGCGTAATGCCGCGCATGTCCTTTTTAGGATTCTTTCCCCTGCCGCAACTGTTCACGGAGCCGGTTCCATTCTTCGGGCCAGGGGTCATCCACGCGGATGAGTTCCCCCGTCAATGGATGGGGAAAGGTCAGACTCTCCCCGTGCAGCGCTTGGTGCGGAAAAAGACGGGAACTCCCGCCGTAAAGGGCGTCCCCGACCAACGGGTGCCCCGCATGGCTCAGATGGACGCGGATTTGGTGGGTTCGCCCCGTATCCAGCGTCAGCCGCACCAGGCTCGCTTTCGGATACGTCTCGACCAGTTCCACCCGCGTCAGCGCGTCCTTCCCCGACGGGGAAACCCGCCGCCGGGAAGGGTGGTGCCGATCCCGGCCGATCGGCTCATGGATCACGCGGAGGGCCGGGGAGACCTGCCCCTCCACCAGCGCCGTATAAACCCGGCCGATCTCCTTCCGCGCCATGGCCGCGTCCAGTTTCAGCTGGGCCATGGCGTTCTTGGCGTAGAGCACCGGGCCGGACGTATACTCGTCCAGCCGGTGGATATGGCCCGGGGCAACGGATTCGCCCCGCTGCGCAAACACCGCCGCCACAAGGTTCGCCAGCGTAGGGGGTGAACCGGCCCCGTCCGGATGCACCTTCAGGCCGGCCGGTTTATGGACGACGAGGCAAAAATCGTCCTCGTACAATAGGTCGACCGGCCGCTCCATAGGGGCATACTGTGACGTCCTCGGCGGAAACAGGCGCAGCCGCAGGCGATCCCCGGCCAGTTTAATCTCGCCGGCCGCATCCAGCTCCCGGAGCAGTTTGTCCGGGAAGCCCAGCTCCCGCGTAAGCCAAAGGAGGGCCGCTTCATAGCGGCCCCCCGGCTCCGAAGGATTCAGCTTCCCCGGCATCAGTTCGTACCATTCCCCCCGCCGGGTTCCCGAAACCCTGGCGCTCACAGCTTTTGCAGCGCACGGCGGTGCGCCTCGATCGTCGCGTCGATATCCGCCTCGGTGTGAACCCCCGAAACGAACATGCCCTCGAACTGCGACGGCGCGATATTGATGCCTTCCTCGATCATCGCGGCGAAATACCGCCGGAACATATCAAGGTCGCTGCTCTTCGCCGTATCGTAATTGACGACTTCCGCCTCCGTGAAGAACGGGCATACCATCGAGCCGACGCGGTTGATCCGGCACGGAATCCCCTTTTCCTTGGCGTTGGCGATAAATCCGGCCTCGAGCCGGGCCGACAACATTTCCAGCCGGTCGTACACTTCCGGTGTAAGCAGCGAAAGCGTCGTATATCCTGCCGTCATGGCCAGCGGGTTGCCGCTCAAAGTCCCGGCCTGATAAATCGGGCCGACCGGAGCGATTTGCTCCATAATTTCGCGCTTGCCGCCATAGGCCCCGACCGGCAATCCGCCGCCGATCACTTTGCCCAGACAGGTCAGATCCGGCGTTACCCCAAAGCGGCCCTGGGCGCAATGCCGGTCAACCCGGAACCCGGTCATCACCTCGTCAAAAATCAACAAGCTGCCGTGCTCCGTCGTCAGCTTCCGCAGGCCCTCCAGAAATCCGGGCTGCGGAGGCACAACGCCCATGTTGCCCGCCACCGGCTCCACGATCACCCCGGCGATCTCGCTGCCGAAGCGCTGAAACGCCAGCTCGACGGAAGCCAGATCGTTGTACGGCACCGCAATCGTATTGGAGGCCACGCCTTCCGGCACCCCGGGGCTGTCGGGCAATCCGAGTGTGGCCACACCCGAGCCGGCCTTGATCAGCAGGCTGTCCGCATGGCCGTGGTAAGAGCCCTCGAATTTCATGATCTTGTTTCTTCCCGTATAGCCGCGGGCCAGACGGATCGCGCTCATCGTCGCTTCCGTCCCGGAACTGACCATCCGGACGATGTCGATCGACGGAACCCGCTCGGCCACCAGCTTGGCCATCTCCGTTTCAAGCAGCGTCGGGGCGCCAAAGCTGGTGCCCTTGGCCGTCGCTTCCTGCAGCGCCCGCACGACTTCGGGATGGGCATGTCCCATAATCAGCGGTCCCCAGGAACCGACATAATCGATGTACTCGTTACCGTCGATGTCGTAAATGCGCGAACCGGCTCCGCGCTCTACATATACCGGGGTCAGACCGACGGATTTAAAAGCGCGAACAGGACTGTTCACGCCGCCCGGCATCACCGTTTTTGCTTCCTCAAACGCCTGGTGGGACCGCGTTTCGCTGCGCCGCCCGATCTTTTCACTCATGAGAACCTCTCCTCACCCGTTGATATAAGTTTTATTTCCCCTCGCGCAGCCAACGTGCGGCGTCTTTGGCGAAATAGGTGATAATGATATCCGCACCGGCCCGCTTCATGCCGAGCAGCATCTCCGTAACGATGGCCCGCTCGTTGATCCAGCCCCGCTCGGAAGCCGCTTTGACCATGGAATACTCCCCGCTGACGTTATATGCCACAAGCGGCAGATCGAACTGATCGCGGAGCAGGCGCAGCACGTCCATAAAGGCGAGCGCGGGCTTCACCATCAGCATGTCCGCCCCTTCCAGCACGTCCGATTCCGCTTCTCTTAGCGCTTCACGCACGTTGGCCGGGTCCATCTGATACGTCTTGCGGTCGCCGAACTGCGGTGCCGAATCGGCGGCTTCGCGGAATGGCCCGTAGAACGCGGACGCGTATTTCACCGAATAGGACATGATCGGAATATGGCTGAAGCCCGCCTCGTCCAACCCGGCGCGAATCGCCTGCACGAAGCCGTCCATCATATTGGATGGCGCGATGATATCCGCGCCGGCTTTGGCTTGGGAGACCGCGGTGCGTACGAGGAGGTCCAGCGATTCATCGTTCAGGACATCCCCGCAGACATGGCCGTCCCGTTCAAAAGTATGGACCATTCCGCAGTGCCCGTGATCGGTAAACTCGCACAGGCAGGTATCGGCCACGACCAGCAAATCCGGATACAGCGCTTTGATTTTGCGCGTAGCCTGCTGGACGATACCTTCCTCGTCAAACGCGGAGGAGCCTACGCTGTCCTTCGTTTCCGGAATGCCGAACAACAGCACCGCCGGAATCCCCAGGTCGACGATTTCCTTGACTTCCTCTTCAAGCGTATCCAAAGAAAAATGATAAACGCCGGGCATCGAAGAAATCTCGTTCTTGATCCCGCTGCCGTGGGCCACAAATATCGGTTGAATGAAGTCATCCACCGTCAAAACCGTTTCGCGCACCATGCCGCGAATAGCCGCGGATTGCCGCAGCCGGCGGTGTCTTACAATCGGAAAACTCATGAATACAATCCTCCCTTAAAAAATCAATCCAGCTTTCGGCGGCCGCCGGCTTGCTTCCAGCCAAGCAGGGCGGCCACCAAGCTGGCAATCGTCGCTTCTTCGGCAAGAATCTCTACCCGAAGCCCCGCCTCCTCGGCCGTCTTCGCCGTGACGGGGCCGATGCAGGCGATGGCCGCGCCTTGCAGCGCCGACGCCGGGTCTTCAAAGCCCATGCGTCGCAATGCACCGAGCAGATTCGTCACCGTCGAGGAACTGGTAAAGGTAACGGCATGAATCTTGCCCTCCCTGAGCAATTTAGCCAATTCCTCGTCCTCGTCCCCTAACGGAACGGTGGCGTACATCACCGCCTCCGTAACGTCAAGCCCCCGGTCCCGAAGCGCTGCGGGCAGCCAGGAACGCGCCAAGTCCCCGCGCGGGAGCAGCACCTTCTGTCCGGCCCGCAGCGACGTCCCGAAGGCCTCAAGCAGCCCTTCGGCCTGATAGCGTCCGGGGAGCTCCTCCGCCGCGATGCCGTAGCGTCTCAGCGCCTCTTTCGTAGCGGGTCCGACCGCCGCGATTCGGGCGTGGTGCAGCGCTCGGATGTCTTTACCCATTCTTTCCAAATGGTTAAAGAAAAACTCCACGCCATTCACGCTGGTAAAAAACGCCCAATCGTATTCCGGCAAACGTTCCAACGCCTTCTCCGCGGCGGCCAACGGTTCGCCCGAAGGCATTTCGAAGTCGATGACCGGAAATTCGTAAGGCTCGCCGCCAAGGTCCTCGATTTGGCGGACCAGCTCGCTCGCCTGGGAGCGGGAACGGGTCACCAGAATCCGCATGCCGAACAACGGCAAGGATTCGGCCCACATCAGCTGTTCCCGCTGCTTTACGACCTCGCCCACCACGATGACGGCCGGTGGCTTGAAATCCGCCGCCATTACTTTTTGTTCGATATCCGCGAGCGTGCCGGTCAGCGTCTCTTGTTCGGCGCGGGTTCCCCAGCGCACGAGCGCTACCGGGGTCTCGGGAAGCCGGCCGTGCTTGATCAACTGCCGGCTGATATATCCGATTTTGGCCACGCCCATCATAAACACCAGCGTACCCGTCGCGTTCGTAACTTTTTCCCAATGAATGGATAAGTCCAGCTTATCCGGGCTTTCATGCCCGGTGATGATCGACAGCGACGAGGCCATATCGCGGTGGGTCACCGGAATGCCGGCATAGGCCGGCACCGAAATCGCCGCGGTGATTCCGGGTACGATCTCATACGGAATTCCGTGCTTGCGCAGCAGCTCGGCTTCCTCCCCGACGCGCCCGAAAATGGTCGGATCCCCGCCCTTCAGGCGCACCACCGTTTTGCCCGTCAAAGCCAGGTCCACCAATAGCTGGTTGATGTCCTCCTGTTTCATCGTGTGCCGATCCGTTCGTTTGCCCACATAGATTTTCTCCGCACCGCGCTTCGCTTTACCGAGCAGGCTGGGATTCGCCAGCCGGTCGTAGACGATCACGTCCCCCTTCGCCAGGCATTCCAACCCCTTCACGGTAATCAGCCTGGCATCGCCGGGCCCCGCGCCAACCAGATATACTTTCCCCGTCATCTCCATCACTCCCTGGCTGCCGCCAAAATTTCGTCCGCTCCTTCGGAAATGAGCTTATCCGCCACGGCTTGCCCCAGCAGAGCCGGGTCATTCCCCGCCATCGTTTCTTTCAGGATCACACGCCCGTCCGGCGCTCCGACCATCCCGGTCAAAACGATCTCGGGGGCATGATCGCTCCCCCCTCCCGGAACGCTTTTGCCCAATACGGCATAAGCGCCCACAGGCACCTGACAGCTTCCTCCCAATACACCGAGAAACCGGCGTTCCGCGGCTACCGTCAGCGCGGTCTCGGGATCGTTGATCAGGGCCAGCAACTCCCGGACCTCCTTGTCGTTCTCCCGGCATTCAATGCCGAGCGCGCCTTGACCGACCGCGGGGAGGCACACCTCCGTCGGAAGATAGGCGGTGATTTTGTCTTCCCAGCCCATCCGGAACAGCCCCGCCGCCGCCAAAATAATCGCGTCGAACCCTTCCGTCTCCAGCTTGCGCAGCCGGGAATCGATATTGCCGCGAATCGGCTCCAGCACGAGATCCGGCCGGTAGGCGCTAAGCTGGCTCGATCTTCTCAGACTGCTCGTGCCCACCTTCGCTCCCTGCGGCAGCTCGTCGAGCGCGCGTCCCCCCTTGGAAATCAGCGCGTCCCGGGGATCCACCCGCTTAGGAACGGCGCCGTTGATCAACCCTTCGGGAAGCTCGGAGGGCATATCCTTCATGCTATGTACCGCCAGGTCGATCTCCCCGTCCAGCATCGCCTGCTCAATCTCTTTCACGAACAGACCTTTGCCTCCGACCTTCGACAGAGTCACGTCCAAAATCCGGTCGCCTTTCGTTATGATCTTCTTGATCTCGAAATCATAAGGGAGTCCCCGATCCCTGCAGATCGCCTTCAAGCCGTCGATTACCTGTCCCGTTTGCGTCAGGGCGAGTTGGCTCTGCCTAGTTCCTACCACAATGGTTCGTCTCATCCTTCATTCCTCCCGGTATTCATCCATCCAAGCGATCCATTTATTTTCATTCCAAGCCTGAAAACGGCCCTCACGGATCGATGCAAGCACATCCATCTCCGCCAAGGCTTTAAAAAGCACGGCTCTGCGATGCGCGTCCGGCTCCCGCTCTTTGATCATTTTTCGGGCCGTACTTAAAAATTCCACATACGTTTCATAATCCTCGCCGAAATGCGCATCCAGGTCCCGGCTTAACTTTTTCGCCACCAGCGGGCCCGCCCCGGAGGTTGAAACGCATAATACCAACCCACCCCGCCGGACGACGCTCGGCGAAATAAAGGAGCCCTTTCCGCCTTCCCCCGCATGATTTACGGGAATTCCCAGGGCATGGGCCTCCGCGGTCACGGCGTCGTTGACCTCCGCTTGATCGGTTGCCGCAAAGACGAGAAAAGCGCCTTTCAGATCGCCTTCGCGATAACCGCGCCGCTCCCAGGTCAATCGGCCTTCCGCGATCCATTGCTCCAGCGGGGAAGTCGCCTCAGGGCTAATCAGCACGAGCTCCGCGCCCGCATCGATCAGGGAAGCCGTTTTTCGTTCGGCGACTGAGCCGCCGCCCACGATGACGCATCGGCGGTTTTCCAGGTTTATCATCAGCGGAACGTAGTATGTCATAAGGTAACCCTTCCTGAAGTTTCCGTATTGTGTATAGCATACTGTACCCTTTTGCATTTTTCCAGCGAACGGGTCGAAATACAGCAAGAAACCCCGAACCCTCGCAACGTTCCGGCAAATCCAACCGAAAGTCAAACTGAAGGCTCGGGGCATATTTTTACACGGATGCTTGTACCAGGGAGAGGGGAGGTGCAGCCGGCGCGGCCTCGTCTTCGGATAGCTTCATGACTTCCTTGGAGGCTCCGCTTTCAAGGCTTGACTCGTCCAACATTTTGATGTGTTCTTCCAGCGCGAATATCTGAGTAAACCAGTCGAGCGCCTCGGCTCCCTTCTCCTCGCCCGCCAGTTCCTTAATCCGGTTGATCGGATCATGCATCATCTGATTCACAATGCTCTTGGTCAATCGGCGAATCACTTTCCGCTGACGCTCATCCAGCTCCGGCAGTTTGTTGAACATGCTCTCCAGCGTCGTCTCGTGAATGGCGGAAGACTTCTCCTGCAAGGCTCGGATGACCGGCTTAACCCCTAAAGTTTGCAGCCAGTTTCCGAACGCCTCGATTTCCGCCTCGATCATTTCTTCAATCTTAACGGCTTCGCCCCGCCGCATTTCCAGATTGCTCTCCACGATTCCTTCGAGGTCATCGATATCATACAGAAAGACATGATCCAGTTCGCCGATAGACGGATCGATATCCCGGGGAACCGCAATATCGATCATGAACAGCGGCCGCTCCGGACGCTGCTGCATGCTCTTGGCCACCTGGGATTGAGTAATGACATATCCTTCGGCCCCGGTCGAGCTGATCAAAATATCGACCTCGGTCAGCCGGTTCATCGCTTCCTGCATCGAGCAAGGCGTGCCGTTGAACTTGGCCGCCAGCTCTTGCGCCCGTCCAAACGTGCGATTCGCGACGATAACCTCTTCCGCTCCCGCACCGCTCAGGTGTTTGGCCGTCAATTCGCTCATTTTGCCGGCGCCGAGAATCAGCACACGCTTCCCGGTAAAGCTGCCGAAGATTCGCTTTCCAAGCTCCACGGCCGCATAACTGACGGAAACGGCGCTTTCGCCGATCGAGGTTTCCGAGTGCGCGCGTTTGCTCAGGGTAACGGCCTGCTTAAACAGCATGTTAAACCACTTTCCGGTACCTTTCTCCCTTTGGGACAGCAAAAAAGCGCTCCGTACCTGCCCCAGGATTTGCGTTTCTCCCAACACCATGGAATCCAGGCCGCATGCGACTCTAAACAGATGGCGGATAGCTTGCTCATCTTCATACATATATAAATGTTTGGTAAACTCCTCGCGCGGAATGCCAAACCATTTCTCCATGAAACTTCGGATAAAATACCCGCACATATGCAGCCTGTCTACGACCACATATATTTCCGTGCGGTTGCAGGTTGCGATTATGACGCCTTCCAATACACTCTTGGTGCGTTTCAACTCCTGCAGCGCTTGTGGCATATCCTTATCCGCAAACGCAAAGCGTTCCCTTACTTCCACAGGCGCCGTCCGATAGTTTAACCCGACTACGACAATGTGCATTGCAAGTTCACCTGCCTTTTAGAAAGTTGTGACTGCATTTCCCTTAAACAAACTATGTTAATTATATCACAGAGGTAAGCGCAAACTTGGGGTTTTCCATGAGTTTTTTATGAATTATTTATGAAATGTAAAATTTTAATAAAATAAATAACCATGGAAATTCTTCCATGGTTATAATATCTTTCCCATTTTCTAAGTAAATATATCGGTCTTAAACCAACTCCGCTTGATTAACGACCGGAGTCACGACCTCTAGCTCGCCCAAACCGCGAATCAGTTTCTTCGCGTAGCATTTTTCCGGCTTTAATACGGAAACCAGGTAATCGATTGCCAGCTGCGGGTCTACAGTTTCGCCGCAAGTGTAACAATCAATCGCAGCGAATCCTCTCTCAGGATACGTATGAATCGAGAGATGGCTCTCCGACAGTAAAACAAGCACCGTGGCTCCTTGTGGTTCGAACTGTTTGGATTGCACGGACAGCACCGTGGCTCCGCAAGATTCGGCAGCTTCCACCATATGAGCTTGCAGCAGCTCTGCGTTGTTCAGTACCTCAAAATCGACTCCCCAAGTATCAACAGCAACGTGTCTTCCGAAAGTTGAATATTCCATCTTTCGGTTCCCCCTTCCTAGGAATAAAATGTTTGAAAAAATTTCATCCGCTAGGACCTACGTCATTCACTTCCCGAGGGAAAAATCTCTCGCAACATCTCCATGTCCTGAGTGAATCCTGGTTCCTATATTCTTTTCAACGAGATTAAAAATACCATCTATCGGAGACAAATGCAACACTTTTTTGACCACAGATAAATATTATTCTCCCCCCGGGCATTTGGTGCGGAAAAAAAGCAACGAAAAACCCGCGATTCAAGGTCTCCCCTTGGATCGCGGGCTGCATAGAAATTCATTGATGGGATGTTTAGTAGTTGGTAAACAAGGCCATAGGATCAGGCTTCCAGAACGAACAGACGGCGTGTATATCCCCGCAGTTCATCGTCGATTGCGGTTACCGAAGCGGCCTCTTTGGCGACGATACGCTGATCGAGCAGTGCATTGATGCGGGAATGAATGTTTTCGATCTCCCGTTCCACATCATTGTTCCGGTAAATTCTTTGAAGCTCGCCCAATGTATCTTTAAATTCATACACCAATTTGTAGGAATCGCGGGAAAACTCCACGATCTTGCGTACCCGGCCTTCTTGATAATAATACATCATCATGAATCCGTTATAAATTCTGGTAACCATACCCGAGCCCTTGAAGGCGGCGAACAGGAGTCTCATTACATTGGTCAAATGGGGTTTTTCCAAGCGGAAAGACAATTCACAGACATAGTAACCGTCTCTGCGGTCAAAAGGCAGATGGACTTCCTCTCCGCTGTCATCCTCCAGCACCACCTCTTGACTTCCGTTATCCAGCACCTTAACCCGCTGGCGGACGTGAGGATCATACACTTTGTGAATAAACTGCGACATCTGAACTTCCGACAAACGCAAACTGGCATTAACATACTCTGTGGCTAACCGCTGAGCCATAAAAATCTCCTCAATTCTTTTAACAATCCTTTAAAAATAATTATACACTACTCATTTAATCATTTGCTCAGCGATTAAAACGTGAAATCCTGCCATTTTTCAGAAAAAAACGGATTAAGCCGTTTTTAGCCGCAACAATCCCCCTGCATGCTCACTTTCCTGCCGATTGTTCTCCAAATCCCTTCTTGATCCATCGATTTAAGCAAATTTTACTAAATCATTTCTCGGGGGCGTCCAAGCTCTCCGGCATAGCAAACCGGGATATTTGGGACCACAGCTCGTCCCGGCCGATGCCTTCCTCGGAAGAAAACATGATGATCTGGTCGCCCGCGCGCATCACGAGCGCCTCCCGGATCACCTTCAGATGCTTCTGCCAGCGGGACTTTGGAATTTTATCGGCCTTCGTCGCCACCACGCAGACGGGCAGGTCATAATGTTTCAACCAGTCATACATCAGTTCGTCATCCTTGGACGGCGGGTGGCGCAAATCGATGACAAGCAGAACCAGCCGGAGCGTTTCCCGCTCCAGCAAATATTTTTCAATCATATTTCCCCAGACCTGACGCTGGGACTTGGACACCTTGGCATAGCCGTATCCGGGAAAATCGACAAAATACAGCTCGTTATTGATCCGGTAATAGTTCAAATGCTGGGTTTTCCCGGGAGTCGAGCTCGTCCGGGCCAGGTTCTTACGGTTGATCATTCGGTTGATCAGCGAGGACTTGCCCACGTTGGAACGCCCTGCCAGAGCGATCTCCGGCAAGGCGTCTTCAGGGTATTGCGCGGGTCCTACAGCGCTGATCACAAACTCTGCACTGGTTATTTTCATCGTTTCAATCCTCTCTAATGCACTTCCGGCTGCTCCACAAGCGCATGTTCCAGCACCTGGTCCATATGGGATACGGGTACGAATACCATGTCTTCCTTTACGCTGTCCGGGATGTCGCGCAAATCGCGCTCATTGTCCTTCGGCAGCAGGACCTTCTTGTACCCGGCGCGATGGGCGGCCAGCGATTTCTCCTTCAAACCGCCGATCGGCAATACGCGTCCGCGCAGCGTAATTTCTCCGGTCATCGCGATATCCTTCGATACATGCCGTCCCGTCAACGCAGAAATCAGCGCGGTTGCGATCGTAATGCCCGCGGACGGACCGTCTTTCGGGATCGCCCCTTCGGGAATGTGAATATGGATATCGTTCTTCTCATGGAAGTCGGGTGCGATCCCCAGCTCCGAAGCTTTGGAGCGCGTATAGCTGAAAGCCGCCTGGGCGGACTCTTTCATCACGTCGCCGAGCTTCCCGGTCAGCGTCAGTTTGCCGCTTCCGGGCACGACGGTCACCTCGATAACCAGCGTCTCGCCGCCAACTTCCGTCCAAGCGAGCCCAGTGACCGTACCGATTTGGTCTTCCAGCTCCGCTACGCCGTATCGGTATTTGGGCACGCCAAGATAGTCTTTAATCTCCTCGGGGCTGATCCGGATCTCCTGAAGCCCTTCGGATACGACTTTTTTCGCGGCTTTCCGGCATAATGCGGCAACCTGCTGCTCCAGATTCCGCACCCCCGATTCCCGGGTGTATTCCCGGATCGTGCGGAGAAGCGCCTCTTCCCCTATCTCCAGCTGTTCCTGCTCCAGACCATGCTCCCGTTTCTGCTTGGGCAGCAGGTAGCGGGTGGCGATCTGCAGCTTCTCCAATTCCGTATAGCCCGGAATATAGAGCATTTCCATCCGGTCCAGAAGCGGGCGCGGGATGTTATGGACCGCATTCGCGGTCGTTACGAACATGACGTTCGACAAATCGAAAGGAACCTCGATGAAATGATCGCTGAACGTGTTGTTCTGTTCGGGATCAAGCACCTCCAGCAGCGCCGACGAGGGATCTCCGCGGAAATCCGAGGCCATCTTGTCGATTTCGTCCAGCAAGAACACCGGATTCAACGTCCCGGCCGTCTTCATCCCCTGGATGATCCGTCCCGGCATCGCGCCCACGTAGGTCCGGCGGTGTCCGCGGATCTCCGCTTCATCGCGCACCCCGCCTAAAGAAATCCGCACGAATTCGCGTCCGAGCGATTTGGCGATCGAGCGGGCGAGCGAAGTCTTGCCCACCCCGGGCGGCCCCACGAGACAAAGGATCGGTCCCTTGAGCTTCTTCACCAGTTTCTGTACCGCCAAATACTCCAGAACGCGTTCTTTCGGTTTATCGAGCCCGTAATGATCTTCGTTCAGCACTTGCTCCGCCTTGGTCAAGTCCAGATCGTCCTCGGTCTTCTCGTTCCAAGGCAAACTCAGCAGCCAGTCCACATAATTGCGGATGACCCCGCCTTCAGCGGAACTGGCCGGCATTTTCTCGAGCCGGTCAATCTCCTTCTGCGTCTTCTCGCGGACTTTCTCCGGCAGGTTCTTCTCTTCGAGCAAAGCCCGCAATTCTTCGACTTCGCCGGCCCGTCCTTCCTTTTCGCCAAGTTCTTTCTGGATCGCCTTCATCTGTTCGCGCAGATAGTATTCCTTTTGGGTTTTCTCCATCTGCTTCTTGACGCGCTGGCTGATTTTGCGCTCCAGCTCCAATACTTCACGCTCGTTATTCAAAATGTCGAGCAATTTCTCCAGACGCTTTCGGACGTCGATCGTCTCCAAAATTTCCTGCTTATCTTTGATTTTGAGGGACAAGTGACTCGTAATGACGTCGGCCAGGCGGCCGGCTTCTTCAATGTCCGAAACCGCCGCAAGCGTCTCGGGGGTAACCTTCTTCGATAAATTGATATAATGTTCGAATTGGGTGAGTACCGTACGCATCAGCGCATCGACTTCCGGATCGGCCGTATCCTCTTCCGGCCGTTCCTTGGCCATCACCTCGTAATACTCTTCGTTATCCAAATATTCCACAATCTCGGCCCGTTCCATGCCTTCGACGAGCACCCGGATGGTGCCGTTCGGCAGTTTCAACATTTGCCGCACTTTCGCGACCGTGCCGATACGAAAAATGTCTTCCTGGGTCGGTTCTTCAATGTTCACTTCGGATTGAGAACAGAGGAGAATCAAATTGTCGTCGACCATCGCCTTCTCCAGCGCCTTCACCGACTTTTCCCGGCCTACGTCCAAATGAAGCACCATACTCGGGTAGACGAGAAGGCCGCGCAAAGGCAGCAAAGGAAAACGACGACCTCTGGATTTATGGGGTCCCATCGTTTTCGCACCTCCAAACGTTCTCGTTAAGATATCATTCCTATTTTAACAAATGTTACATGAAAACACCAATGAAGAGCGGCTGCCGTTTGGGCAGCCGCCAGGGAAACAACCTAGACCACACCGTTGGATGGCGGTGACTCGGCATGCAGAAACGGGGCCGGCGCCGGCAACGGCGCAAAAAGCTCTCCGCCCGACATAAAACCGAAATCCTTCTCCGCTTCGGGGCCGAAGACATGCCGGAACACTTCACCGACCGACTCGACGGGAATGACCCGCAACCCGTCCAGGCCTTCGAACAGAGTTTGCCAGTTATCTTTCGGAATAAGCACCGTGGTCGCCCCGGCCTGAAAAGCGGCCTCCACCTTGGCGACCACGCCGCCGACCGGCTTCACCTTGCCGTGGATGCCGATCTCCCCCGTCATGGCCACCCGGTGATCCACCGGGATCCGCTTGATCGCCGAAGCGATGGCCGTCGCGATCGCAAGCCCGGCGGAAGGCCCGTCAATCGGTGTCCCTCCGGGAAAGTTAATGTGCAAATCAAAGCCGGAAGGATCGATGCCGATCCGCTTCAGCACGGTCAGCACATTTTCGACCGAGCCTTTGGCCATGCTTTTGCGCCGAAGCGTGCGGCTGCCCCCGCCGATTTCTTCTTCGTCCACCACACCGGTGATGTTATAGGTACCTTTGCCGGGTTCAACCGGAACCGCCGTCGCTTCGATTTCCAGCAGCGTTCCCATATTGGCGCCGTAGACGGCAAGTCCGTTGACCACCCCGATTTCCGGCTGGGCCGGAATTTTCCGATCCGGACGCGGCACAAGCTGGCTGCTTGTAGCCACCCATTCCAGATCCGCGGCCAACAGATGATCCCTCTTCTCCGTCAAGGCCAGGCCAGCCGCCAATTGGACCATGTTCACCGCCTCACGGCCGTTGGTGGCGTATTTCTTGATCACCTCCACCGCTTCCGGACAAGGCTGAAACCCGATACGTTTGACGGCGTCGTCGGCGATCTGCGCGATCTCCTCCGGCAGCAGCGGCCGGAAATAGATCTCCATACATCGGGAACGCAGGGCGGGCGGAATCTCCTGAGGCGAACGCGTTGTCGCGCCCACGAGCCTGAAATCGGCCGGCAGGCCGTTTTGAAAAATATCATGAATATACGCGGGCGTCCCGGTATCCTCTGAGTTGTAATAGGCGCTCTCCAGGTAGACCTTACGGTCCTCCAGCACCTTCAGCAGCTTATTCATCTGAATCGAATGGAGTTCACCGATCTCATCGATGAACAGAATCCCTCCATGGGCTTTGGTGACGGCCCCGGGTTTCGGCTGGGGGATCCCGGCAACGCCCATCGCCCCGGCCCCTTGATAGATCGGATCATGCACCGATCCGATCAGCGGATCGGCAATCCCCCGTTCATCGAAGCGAGCAATCGTGGCGTCGATCTCCATAAATTTCGCGTCGGTTTTGAAAGGGGAAACCGGATTCTTCTTCGCCTCCTCCATGACGACGCGCGCCGCCGCGGTCTTGCCTACACCCGGTGGCCCGTAAATGATAACGTGCTGCGGATTAGCGCTGCACAGCGCCGCCTTCAAGGCGCGAAGACCATCCTTCTGGCCGACGATATCGTTCAGCGAGGCCGGACGCGTCCGCTCCGCCAGCGGCTTCGTCAACGAAATCGCCCGCAGCTTGCGCAGCTTTTCCATTTCCTTGCGCGATTCGCGGTCCACCGCCGTCCGGTTTCCCTTTTGACTGCGCAACTGGTTCCAGAAGTACAAGCCGATTACTACAGCAAAAAACATTTGAACGGACATCAGAATGACACTCAAATCCATGTCACAGAGCCTCCCCACTTTAACTGATACTTGGTAGTATAGCCCTTTCGCTCCATCATAAAACGACCATCACGGAAGAATCGTGTCTTTTTCGAAAAAAAAGCCGCGGGCTGTCGGTATGACAGCCCGCGGCTTCATGAAATCCAGACTTATTTCGCGCTAAGCGATCGATGTTCCTTGCGCCCCGGAATTTCACCGGTCGCCTCGTAAACCTCCACGATGTGGTCTATCTCTTTTTTCAGCTCGGACAGCAGATCGGCTTCAGGTACTTTGCGGATCATTTCTCCGTAACGGAACAACAATCCTTCCCCACGCGCGCCGGCGATGCCGATATCCGCCTCCCTGGCTTCGCCGGGACCATTCACCGCACACCCCAGTACCGAGACTTTGATCGGTACTTTCAGGTTCGCAATGTAGTCTTCCACCTCATTTGCGATCGAGAACAGATCGATGTCCAGCCGACCGCAGGTCGGGCAGGATACGAGCGTGGCCGCGTTGGTGATCAAGCCGAATGTTTTCAGCAATTCACGCGCCACCTTGACCTCTTCCACCGGGTCGGCGCTAAGCGAAATCCGCACGGTCGAGCCGATCCCCATCGAGAGCAGCGCCCCGATCCCAGCCGCACTCTTCACGGTACCGGAGAAGAGCGTGCCAGCTTCGGTAATGCCCAGATGGAGCGGATAAGGAATGACTTCCGCCGCCTTGGTATAAGCCGCGATCGCCATCGGCACGTCCGATGCCTTCAGCGAGACGATGATATCGTGAAAGTCCAGCTCTTCGAGAATTCCGATATGGAACAGGGCGCTTTCCACCATCGCTTCCGGCGTCGGGTACCCGTACTTCTCCAGAAGATGGTTCTCCAGAGAGCCTGCGTTTACGCCGATCCGAATCGGAATCCCCTTCTCCTTGCAGGCCTTAACGACGGCTTCGACCTTCTCTCGCCGGCCGATGTTCCCGGGATTGATCCGTACCTTGTCAATCCCGTTCTCGATCGCCAGCAAGGCCAGCTTGTAATTAAAATGGATATCGGCCACAAGCGGGATGTGAATCTGTTTCTTGATTTCCTTGATGGCCGCGGCCGCTTCTTCGTTATTCACCGTCACGCGAACCAGTTGGCAGCCGGCTTCCTCCAAACGGTGGATTTCGGCAACCGTCGCGGCGACGTCCGCCGTTTTGGTCGTACACATACTCTGAATAATGACTTCATTACTTCCGCCGATCGTCAGATTACCCACCTTCACCGGTCGCGTATCTTGTCTTAAGAACATATTCTGGCCTCCCCTCATAAAGCAAATCTCACTGTGCTTTGAATTCGATCACAGCTTTCGAAAAAAGTCCGTTAAAGGCAAAGAAGGCCCCAAAGGGCCATTCCTGCAGTTGTCGAACTACTTATCTATAACGGGCGCGATTTCGGCTAACGCCTTATGCGCTCTCTTCCTGTTTCTTGTTCTTGCTGCCTTCCAGTTCCGGCGAAGTTTTCTCGAGTACGACTTTCTCGGTGATGACGCAGTCGGTAATGTCGTCGCGGGACGGCACTTCATACATCACGTCCAGCATAATGCCTTCGATGATCGCGCGGAGTCCGCGAGCTCCCGTATTCCGCTTGATCGCTTCGCGCGCAATGGCTTCCAGCGCCTTCGGTTCAAACTGAAGGTTGACATTGTCAAGCTCAAGCAGTTTCTGGTATTGCTTCACGAGCGCATTCTTCGGCTCGGCCAGAATGCGGACCAATGTCTTCTCATCCAGCGGCTCTAAGGTCGAAATAACCGGCAAACGTCCTACGAATTCCGGAATCAAACCGAATTTCAAGAGATCCTCCGGCAAGACCATCGAAAGATATTCGCCCGGTTTCAGATCCTTTTGCCCGTCGTTGGCCGTGTTAAAGCCAATGACCTTCTTGCCGATCCGGCGTTTGATCATTTGCTCGAGACCGTCAAAGGCACCGCCGCAAATGAACAAAATGTTCGTCGTATCGATTTGAATGAACTCCTGATGCGGATGTTTACGGCCGCCTTGCGGCGGTACAGAAGCAACGGTGCCCTCAAGAATTTTCAAGAGCGCCTGCTGTACGCCTTCCCCGGAAACGTCGCGCGTAATGGACGGGTTCTCGGATTTGCGCGCCACTTTATCGATTTCGTCGATATAAATAATGCCGCGTTCCGCCTTCTCCACATCATAATCCGCCGCCTGGATCAGTTTAAGCAGAATGTTCTCCACATCCTCGCCCACGTACCCGGCTTCCGTAAGCGAAGTGGCATCGGCAATCGCAAACGGAACGTTAAGGATTTTCGCCATGGTTTGCGCGAGGAGCGTTTTGCCCGAACCGGTCGGCCCCAAGAGAAGGATATTACTCTTCTGCAGCTCGACATCATCGTTCTTGCTCTGCGAATTCACCCGCTTGTAATGGTTGTAAACCGCCACGGAGAGCGACTTCTTCGCCTGCTCTTGACCGATAACGTACTGATCCAAAATATCGCGGATTTCCATCGGTTTCGGAATTTCCTTCAGATCGAGCTCTTCCTCATGTCCGAGCTCTTCCTCCACAATCTCCGTGCACAATTCAATACATTCGTCACATATATAAACGCCCGGTCCGGCAACCAGCTTGCGGACCTGTTCCTGCGATTTGCCGCAGAACGAGCATTTTAGTTGGCCTTTTTCATCGTTGAATTTAAACATGTAAACACCCCTTTATGGTTTAATGGGCTTGTTGATGACCTGGTCGATGATCCCATAGGCCTTAGCCTCTTCCGCGCTCATAAAGAAATCACGGTCCGTGTCGCGCTGGATTTTCTCAAGGGGTTGACCCGTCCGATCCACATAGATTTGGTTCAGCTTCTCCCGTGTCTTGATAATCCATTCGGCATGGATTTTGATATCCGCCGCTTGCCCTTGAACTCCTCCGAGCGGTTGATGAATCATCACTTCGCTGTTCGGAAGCGCAAAGCGCTTGCCCGGAGCGCCTGCCGTCAGCAAAAGCGAGCCCATGCTGGCCGCCATGCCCACGCAGATCGTTGACACATCGGGTTTAATGTACTGCATCGTATCATATATACCCATCCCCGCAGTGACAGAACCACCCGGAGAGTTGATGTACAGATGGATGTCTTTATCGGGATCCTCGGCTGCCAAGAACAACAGTTGGGCTATCACGAGATTGGCTACGTCATCGTCAATCGCGTTGCTTAAGAAAATAATGCGATCCTTGAGCAGTCTAGAGTAAATATCGTAAGACCGTTCTCCCCGGTTTGTTTGTTCCACGACCATAGGTACCAGACTCATGTGACCAACCTCTTTTCTTTATCAAATTTCCTTCGCCCCAGACTATTTTATCACGTTCAAAGGCGCATGTCATTTTTCACCCAATACAGTTTATGTGCTTGAATTTACAATATATAACCGAAAGGGATTTCCTATTCCCCGGGTGGAAATAATTGTCTGGCTAAAAGATGAAAAATTAAGGCACGCATTAAGTTATACGTGCCTTAGCATTTGCCTTGTGGTGTATGATCATGTAGTTCCTTGCGGGCAAGGACTTATTATTCTTCGTTTTGTTCTTCCGCCGCGGAATCATCCGCCTTGGCCGCTTTCTTCGTTGACTTCTTAGCCGGCTTTTCGGCTTCCTCGGATTTCTCCGTTTTTTTCGCAAATTGCTCGGCAGGAACTTCCTTCGCGTTCTCGGTCAGGAACTCGATCGTCTTGCGAAGAAGAACTTCTTCTTTCAAGCCGCCCAGCGAACCGTTCGCAGCAAGGATGTTGCGGATTTCTTCAGGCGTGCGTTTGTAAGCGTCGGCCATATCCTGAAGTTCCTTATTGATTTCCTCTTCCGTCGCTTCGATCTTCTCGGCTTTAGCGATTTGCTCAAGAACCAGGTTGTTGCGAACGCGCTTCTCGGCATCGTTCTTCATTTGTTCTCTCAGATCTTCAACCGTTTGGCCGGAGAAACCGAGGAACATGTCCAAGTTCATGCCTTGCGCGCGAAGACGGTTGTCGAAATCGCGTACCATGTTCTCAACTTCGCTGTCGATCATAGCTTGCGGGATTTCCACTTCAGCATTCTCGCCGACTTGATCAACGAGAATTCTTTCGCGCTCGGCGGAGCCTTCTTTTTCCTTGCGGGATTCCAATTGTTTCTTCAGATCCGCTTTATACTCGTCCAAAGTATCGAATTCACTTACGTCTTTGGCAAACTCGTCGTCCAATTCAGGAAGCTGTTTGCGTTTGATTTCGTGAACTTTCACTTTAAATACCGCTTCTTTACCCGCCAATTCTTCGGCATGGTAAGTTTCAGGGAAGGTAACGGTTACGTCCTTAAAGTCGCCTGTAGCCAGCCCCACAACCTGATCTTCGAAGCCAGGGATGAAGGTATTGCTGCCCAGTTCAAGGGAATAGCGCTCGGCTTTGCCGCCTTCGAACGGAACGCCGTCCACGGAGCCGTCAAAGTCGATGACAACGGTATCACCGTTTTGTGCGGCTTCTTCGTCGATCACGACGAGCTCGGCATGGCGTTCTTGCATGCGGGTAAGCTCTTCATTCAACTCTTCTTCGCTAACTTCGATGTTCGCAGCAGGAACTTCGATACCTTTATATTCGCCAAGCTTCACTTCAGGCTTCACGGTTACTTTAGCTTTAAACTTGAAAGGTTGTCCCTTAGCAAATTGCTCAACGTCCACTTCCGGGCGGTCTACCGGGAAAATCTCCGTTTGATCAACCGCTTCAGTATAAACTTCAGGAAGCAAAATATCGATGGCGTCTTGGTACAAGCTTTCCACACCGAAACGGGCCTCAAAAATCGACCGAGGCACTTTACCTTTACGGAATCCAGGTACGTTTATTTTTTTGACTACTTTTTGAAAAGCTTTATCCAGTGCAGCGGCAACGCGTTCCGCTTCCACTTCGACCTCGAGAACGCCGAGGTTCTTCTCTATTTTTTCCCAAGTTGCTTTCATTTTATGCTTTCCCCTCCAAATTTCACTTATACTGAATACTGAAACCGAATCGCGCGATAAAGCAGCTATCTTGGTTCCAGTATAGCTGTCTTAGTCCACGTTCGAGAATAACCACTATATTATAAACAACAATACAGCTTTTTACAAGAGCCGTTAGTAGTTTCCCCTCACGTTCCCAGGTTTACCGGTATTTAGGCACTGCCTTGTATACATAACTTTTCAAAATAACTTCTTATTTTTGTCCCGCGTTTGCGAACTGTCGCATGGATCGGCAGGCTTGCTCGAAACGCAGCCGCAAACTATCGGTGATGCCGTACAAACTTCGAATTTCCTCTTCATGAATTCCGCCGGGCAAACTGTCCGCGACCATTTGATGGAGGGCGGCGGCCCAAATATCGATCATGCTGTCCTCATCGCTTAATAGCGACCTGTAATCCATCGTCCCGTAGATCGCCATAATAAACTGCGTCCAAAGCTCCTGGGCAAAATAAAACAGCGTCGGATCATGAACCTGGGTCTGATCGCCGACGCGTTCCAGAACCTGCTGAACCGGGGATGGAAATTCCTCCGGTTTGATCGGGACGGCTTCGATTTCGATCTCCACCTTCTCCCCAAAGCGAAAAAACGAAACGACCCCGTGAGTACCGCGGCGTTTTAAGATCTGCATTACCCGGTATTGAAGCAGCGGATGCAGTTCATTCCGGGTCAGCCAGTCGATCAGCGCCTCGTCCACTTCCGGCCGGTCCAGGTAAGCCAGCTGTTCCAGAGCAAGAAACGTCTGCTCCGACATCGGCTTTTCGGTAACGGCCCGCAGCAGCTTGTCGGCATATTCGTGATCCTCGGCCAACTTGGCCTCGACATGCCGTCGGGCAATAATATCCTCGCCCTCCTCCTCATCCTCCGGTAGCCCCGTATGATCCATCGCTTCGTTCTGCAGCATGGGAAACGCGTCCGTGAGCCAATTCAGCAGGTTGCTCCATTCCGCGTATTGCCTGTCGTCCTGGCCCTGGCACTGCAACAAAAAACGCAATAGCTCCGCCGCCTCGCCGTATCGCTCGGTCTCCAGCATTCTAGTCAGTTCAATCTGATAAAAATCCAGGGTTTTGGGAAACAAGACCACGTTGTCCTTCTTGTTGTTCGTGTTGCTGATATGGGCACCTCCTTTCATCCGGTCTAATTTATTGAGATTATAGCATAGAGATGAAAGAAGGCAAAAATCACCCTCCCTTTCGGCAATTTCAAATCACCCTATTGCGCAAACTAAGTCGCCATGATATAATCTTTTTTGCTTCTGTTTTTTATATTACCATGTCCCAGTAGCTCAGCTGGATAGAGCAACGGCCTTCTAAGCCGTCGGTCGGGGGTTCGAATCCCTCCTGGGACGTATAGGAAACCAGTCCATGACATGGACTGGTTTTTTTCGTCCTAAGGGGATGAGAACCCCCATTGGGGTTCGTCGGAGCGAGACGCCACGCGGTTTAGCGGGGATGGGCGAGCGGAGTCTCGCGCCGGAGCGCGAGTACCCCTCCTGGGACGAAAAAAACCAGCCCATATCGGCTGGTTTTTTTCGTCCCAAGGGGATGAGACCCCTTGGTGGGGGTTCGTCGGAGCAAGAACTTCTGCGGTTAGCGGGGATGGGCAGTAAGCCCATTTGGAAGAAATCGACGGCAGGGAATTGAGTAAAATTCATGCTCGTGAGCTTTCCGATCGTTTGGCAAACTGGGTCCGGCAATCGCGGCTTCTCTGACCGCCGGCCAACATAACGGTCATTTGGACCGCTATTTCGGCCTGATTTGGCTCCACGGGCAAAATAAAGGTCAAAAAGGAGCTTATTTACCTTTGCAGCCCCCCAAATCAGGGTTTAAGCTACTGGCGTTGCATTAAACCTAACATGGTGCTGCCGATCCGCAATCTTTCTTGCCGCCTGTTATGATAGCGGCGTTTTGGGCCGTTATTTTGACCCAATTTGCGTTTTCGGGAAAAATAGCGGCCAAAAAGGACCTTATTTCACTGATGCAGGTCCAAAAATCAGGTTTTGGTCCGCTTTTCCATAAAATAGGGCCCCAAATGACCGCTATTTCTCACCGAAGAGACAAATTCGACAAAATAACGCCGAAAATGACCGTTATCCTCTCGCCCGGCTTCAAAGGGAGGCGACTACAGCCATTAGACCCTTCGGGTTAATGCAACGCCAGTGGTGTAAAAGACGCTTATCAACCTCCCCTGTGCCAGGGCGACACGGAAAACACCGTCTTAATCACGCTCCTCGATCACATTCAGCAACTGACCGAGCGAGTTAAGGTTCTGTAACGGCAACTCGGTCAAAACAGCAGCGGAGCCGCCTTCGAGTGACGGGTTCCGCAAACCAACCAATCCTCGTCAACCCGGCTGGACGCATCGCGCCCCCCAAGGGACATCAAGGGCATACCTTGAAAATGAACTGAACATTCGGACGCAGTTCTAGTCCACACTCTTGAGACATGTTCAAACTGTAACGCCTCGCGGAGTAAGGTAGTAGCTCACGGTTACGTTCGCCGCGAGGTGTTCGATTTACCGTTACTCCAATAGGATTGTGACGGAATATCGGACCGAACAATAATATTGTCCGCATTGCCAAACACAAGGGCATGCCGGGCTCCCTGAACATGTCAGTGACCGGTACAGTACGGCTTAGTCGGCCCCCCCTTATCCGATCCCGTGAGTTCCCGTAACCGTTTCTCCGTTACCCGCTAAGGATTGCGGATGCCGATATCGCGAATCAACACGGTCCCCCGGGACGATTGATCGAAAACGAAGGAGATTTTGTTCAGACGTTCCGGTTGAAAATTCGGATTGGCCGCCCTCAAATCCGCCATCCCTATTGAAAAATTTTGAAAAACCGGTTCTTTGGTCGGCACAGCTTTCGCAAACGGCCGTTTAACGATGTTGCTCTCAAACATCGGCAGCAGGGTTCCGCCGCTGCTTAACGGGACGGATGCAACGTTCCCGTACCCGTCTTCAATCTGAACGCTCAGATCGGTTAATCCTGCGGAATCGGAGTCCTTTTTACCATCGTCCGCGTCAGCCATGGAAAAAACAAAGGCGCTGTCGCCATCCGCCGCCGGCCCGTGCTCCGGCAGCACGATCGTATAGGTCGGGACGCCGGATACCTCTGCGCTATCCCACTCAAGACGCAAGGCGCTATTATACAGGTCGGGGGCAAACTTCATTTTCACTTTTTCTTCTCTCCATGTTTTCAGATAAGCTCCGATCGCTTGCCCGCCGGGAAACGTCGTGGAACCGAGATCGAAATCTTCGCCGAAACCGGCAATGATCGTCGTATCGGCGTCCAGATAGTTGGCGATATACATCGTGTCCGGCAGCCAATTCAGGGCATAGCCGAGATCCTGGAATACAGCCCGGTACTCGCTTTTACCGTTCAATGTCGCTTCGAGGAATGCGGAGATCAGCGTTTTTCCGGCCTGAAGCTGTTCTTCTTGCGGCATTAGCTGGGCCGTATTGTACAGTTTGTTGCCGAGTCCCGGAGCGTCCTTTCTTCCCCAAACGGTGTTGAATTGCCCGTGATTGGCCCCGTATATATAAACCGATGCCTTGAAGTAGTCGCCGCTGCCCGTAAAACCGGTCCGGCTGTACTGACTCGCTCCGTCAAATGAGGAGACATCCATGTCGTGGGCTCCCTGCAGTGCCAGATAGTTCGTATCATGCAGACGTGTCGGATGTCCGGCCGGTTTGTACTGTCCATCCGTACCGGCGATTGAAATAACGGACCGGATGCCGAAACGATAGTTGAATTTCATATTTCCGTCTTCCGGATATGCCGGAAGTTTGTTCAACGCCGCAGCGAGGGCGACCGCTTCGCCTCCCCGGGAGTGACCGATCAGGGCGATTCGGCTCATATCCGCCTTGCCGTAAAACGGATTTCCCTTCGTCTTGGTCCACTTGTCCCACACCTTCAGATGCTCCAGCAGCAGCAAGGCTCTGGCCGGATTCTCCTTCTCCGGCGTGCTGAACGCGAACCAATCGTCAAACAGCGAGGTATTCAAAAAATTTTCGTCGACGGAAACGAAAATATAGCCGCGGCTCGCCAGCAATTCGCCCAGATAAGCGTAGCCGGGATCCGAATATTCGGTCGCCGTGTGATTACCGTGGACGGCGATCACGAGCGGAAAAGGCCCTTCCCCCCGCGGATACCATATCGTACCGTTCAGGGGCATCCGCTCGGGCCCGAAGCCGAACGTCTTTGTCCGGGTGGACGACCATTTGTCCACGAAAGCCGAGCCGTCTACCTGTTCGGTTACTAGCGAATCGGGCCGGTTGAACTCCTCGCGGTAGCTATTCTTACTGCCGTAGGTAAGCGTAAGTACAGGGTACGCCCCCTGTTCGGCCGGGTTTTCCATCGTAACAGGGTAGCGGTCCGCCGGCTTTACAACCGACAATCGGTACGGCTTGGCCGCATCCCCGCTCTCTCTCCCGTCATCCAGAAGCCAATACCCGCCGATGCCGACAAAAATCAGCAGCGCAGCCCCCAACCCTGCGACACCCGTTTTGACCGCGAGTCCCGCTTCCCGGTACGCCCCCGCCCTCCACCGAAAAACAAGCGCCCCCACCGCGGAACTAGCGATAGTAATCGTGAGCGCCACGAGTACCATCAATGGCACCGGGCCGATGAACGTCAGGAATATGAGGACGAATGAAACGGAGGCCAGCCAGAAATAGCGCGAAGGCATCCGCTTTGCCAAGTGAAAGACCGCGGCCAGTACGCCGGTCGCGAGCACGACCGCAATAAGAAACAGCAGCGTCCCCAGCAAAAAATCGCCGGGGCCTCGCGAACCCAGCAGAAGATATCCCTGGGTGAAGTATGCGATAACTGCGACTGCCCCTAACAAGAGGGAGGCTCCCTTCCACCCCGGAGAAAGCGGCGCGGCTTTTAACTTTTTCACCGCCCGCCGACGCACCTCTACCTCAGCATCCCGTAATTTTTGTTCCATCTGATAATCCCTTCTCCCTGTTTCATGGTTAAACGCTTTATATATCCACAGGTTAAATTATAAAACCCTTCGCTTTCCCCCCACTTTCCCATTTCTTACATTATCCTTACAACACGGCGGGAGACGAAGGAAATCGGTAAAATGAGACCGAACTACAACAGCTATAGAAGATTCCAGGGAAGGACGGAGGGTCAAAAATGCGTAAAACGATTCTGTTGGTCGATGATGACGAGGATATCGCCGGGTTGCTCCGATTGTTTTTGGAACAGGAGTACGAGATTCTGGAGGCGCATGACGGTCAGGCGGCCACAGAGTTATTCTCCCGGACCGATGTGGACCTGGCCGTTATCGATATCATGATGCCGCGGCTCGACGGCTTTCAGTTGCTGCAGTGGCTTCGCGAACGATCGAAGCTGCCGGTCATCATCCTGTCGGCGAAGAACGAGGATTTCGACAAGATCGCCGGGCTGGGACTTGGGGCCGACGATTTTATCGCCAAACCGTTTAATCCCTTGGAGGTGGTGGCGCGTATCCGCGCTCAGCTGCGCCGAACCTATGAGTTTAACGAAATCCCGGTGACCCCCGAAGAAGTAACGGAAACGCGGGTCGGTGATCTGTCGCTGCATCACGATTCCTGTATGCTCTACAAACGCGGAAAGCCCATCGCGCTCAGTGCGCTCGAATACCGCCTCCTGAAGTTGTTTATGGCAAGCCCGGGCCGCATTTATACGAAAAAGCAAATCTTTGAACGAGCGTGGGCCGATGAGTACATCGCCGACGATAATGCCATTATGGTGCAGATCAGCCGCTTACGGGATAAAATTGAGGATTCTCCGCGCGAACCGGTTTATTTGAAAACGGTGCGGGGGCTCGGCTATCGTTTCGCCAAAAAGGAGGAGCTACATGCGAAGTAAACCGACGATATTCCGTACCCTTGTCCGGAATTATATTTTCTTTTCGCTAACGGTCGGGGCAAGCGTCGCATCCCTGCTGATTTATTTTGTGGAAAGGACGGACCGGTTGGCGGAATCCGGTAGCGGGACGAGCGCGGAAACGCTGGCTCTGTTCTGGAAGACGCTCGCGGAGACGGGATTGCTGTTCCTGGTGCTGTTTGGGATCAACGTTTTTCTTTACAGCCGCCTGACTGCTGTCAAGCTGACGAACCCGCTCGGCGACATCGTCGCGGGGATCCGCAGCATAGCGGGCGGGCATTATCATGAGCGGCTGCGTTTCGAAGCTGAATACGAGTTGGCGCAGATCCAGGAAAGCTTTAATGCGATGGCGGAAAAGCTCGAGAAGGCGGAGAAAGAAAAACGTCTGCTGGAGGAGAGCCGACGGCAGATGCTCGTCGACATATCCCATGATTTGCGGACGCCGATTACGACGATCCAAGGGTATGCCAAAGCGCTTCAGCTCGGCATCATTGCAGATGAGGAGAAGAAGCAACGCACGATCAAGCTGATCTGTGACAAGACGTACTTGGTTGCCAAGCTGATTGAAGACGTGTTCGAGTTATCGAAGCTGGAAGCTCCCGACTATCCGGTAGCGAAGGAGCCGACCGACACCGCCGAATTTCTCCGGGAAATCGCCGTCACCTTTTACGATGCGTTTGAAGAAAAAGGATTTGTGTTTGACACGGAAATTCCCTCCGGCGAAGTCATTGCGGAGTTCAACACCACGCTGCTGTACCGGGCCGTATCCAACCTGCTGGGGAATGCGCTGAAATACAATCCGCCGGGAACCCGTGTCCTCATCGGACTGGAAGATCACGGCGAGACTGTCCATATCGAGGTCGCCGACGACGGCATAGGCATTCCCGGGCCGTTGAGGGACAAGGTGTTCAACACCTTTGTTCGCGGAAACGCGGCCAGAACCAGCGACGGCGGCACGGGCCTGGGTCTGGCCATCGCAAGACAAATCGCGGAAAAGCACGGAGGTTCCATCTCGCTGGACGGAGATCAGGACGCTACACGCTTTGTGCTGGTGATTCCGAAAAAGTAATGGTCAAGGGATCAAGCATGTTCAGCAGCGTTAAACTCCTTGGGGATAGACTCGTCTCTACCCCTTCCCCCGCTTCATATATATGCGCTCGTTAAATCCCGCCAGTTTGGGGAACAGCCGCTGTTTTTTCCGTTTGATCTCGGTGTACCCCAGTTTTTCATACAGTCGATAGGCGCTGGTGTTCGTATCCACCACTTCTAGGATAAACTCGTCATAATCGAGCTCGGCGATCAGGTGGTTGTTGAGCAACGTGGCGATCCCGCGTCCTCTGGCCTCCCGGGCGGTGGCCACCGACTCGAAGTAGCACTGGTGGTCGTTGAAATCGAGCGGTTTGCCCAACTCCCCATGCAGCACCTTGTAGATTAAAGAACCTTTAATCCGGCCGAATTCTTTTTGAAATATTTGTTTATCGAACGAGAACGCCCGGGCCAGGTTCGTGGAATAAGCAAAAATGCCGAGAACCTTGCCGTTTTCCACCGCCGTATAAAACTGATCGCCGACGAAAGCATGCCTGAGCGCTCGGGTCAGCCTGGTCTGGTCTTTGGACATGAACTGTAGCGAACGTAAAAAAGCGTCCGTAAAAATTTCAACCGCCTGGTCCCGTCCGGATGCGTCGAGATCCGCCAACTTTTTAATAGAAAGGGATTCCATTCCTCTCTCTCCTTTTCGCGTGTTCGTCATATCTCCACTATATTTCAAGACATGACGGAGAAGAACAGGCTGGAGCAGGAAGTGCCCTCGTTCCCAAGGCTTAAGGCCGCGTCTTTACTTCCGGCCGGCCAGTCCTTGAATGGCGTTCTTGATGATCGAGCAGGATTCGTTGAATTTATGCTGTTCCTCCGCATTCAGGTTCAGCTCTACGACCTCTTGGATTCCGCCTTCGCCGATGATGGCCGGAACCCCGGCGCATACGCCGGTTTGGCCGTACTCTCCCTCCAAGATGGCGGAGATCGCGATGATTTTATGCTCGTCGTTTAAAATGGAGCGAACGATGTAAGCGAGCGCGTTGCCGATTCCGAACTGCGTGTTGCCTTTCCGGGTAAAAATCTCCCATCCCGCATCCTTCGTTTTTCGCGCGATCTCTTTCAGATCGACCCCTTGAAAACGTTCCTTATGCTGCTCCAAAATTTGCAGAATCGGCTTGCCCCCGATCGTAACATGCGACCAGGCCACGAATTGAGAGTCTCCGTGCTCGCCGAGCGCATAGCCCTGAACGCTGCGCGGGTCGATGGAGAAAACATCGGACAACAGCGTTTTTAACCGCGCGGAATCCAGGGAGGTTCCCGTGCCGATCACTTTATTCCGGGGCAGCCCGGACACTTCCCGTACGATGTGCGTCACCACATCCACCGGATTCGCGGCTACGACAAATATGCCGTCAAAGCCGCTGCCCATAATCCGATTGACGATCCCGGACGTAATTTGCTCCGCCGCCTCCAGAACATCCAGCCTGGATTGGCCCGGTTTCGGATTGGCCCCCGCCGTCAAGACGACGACATCGACATCGCGGCAGTCTTCCAAATCGCCTGCATAAACTTTCGTTCGGGTCGACGTGAAATCCATACAGTGCGATAAATCAAGCGCCTGGGCTACCGCACGGTCATACGTTCTGTCCACCATCATGATCTCATCGCATATCGACTGATTGATCATGGAATAAGCGCAGGCCGCGCCGACAAGCCCGGAACCCACGATGGTAACTTTTCTTGTTTTTCTGGCCATCTCTCCATCTCCATTCCCTGCCAGTTTTGATCTGCCTAAATTATAACCGTAACCTCCATTTGCAATCCAATGATTTACTTTCTGTTTTTTTGCACTTTTACGTCATTGTCGTGAGAATTTTGATTTGTGTCAAAATTGAGATTAGCCTGTGACATCGGTTACTATGGAAGGGACACTATTTCTAAGGGAGGAAACGCATATGAGCTTTACGTTAGCGATTGGTGAAAAAGCCCCGAACTTTCGGCTTCCGGCCACGGACGGCAAGGAATACGCATTGGAGAGCTTCGCAGCTTCCCCTTATTTGGTTGTTTTTTTCACGTGCAACCACTGTCCTTTTGTGATCGGATCCGACGAAGTTACGAGAAAAACCGCCGAAGCCTTCAGGGAAAAAGGGGTTATGTTTGTGGGGATCAATTCCAACAGCGAGCAGACGCATCCGAATGACTCTTTTGAGCATATGGTGCAGCGTATGAACGAGCACCGCTTCCCTTGGGTTTATTTGCGCGATAAGGAACAAACGGCCGCCAAAGCTTACGGGGCCCTCCGGACCCCTCATTTCTACGTATTCGACTCCGAACGCCGGCTCGTCTATACGGGACGGGGCGTGGACAATCCCCGGGAAACGGACAAAATGACCGTCAATGATTTGGAACGGGCCCTTACGGAATTAACGAATCATCAGCCGATTTCGGTACCGTTGACCAACCCGATCGGCTGCAATGTGAAATGGGAAGGACAGGATGCCCACTGGATGCCGGCGGACGCCTGTGATTTGGTGTAATGATGCGCTTATACGATTTCGAAGTAACGACGATCTACGGACGGAAAACCACGCTGGAACCCTATCAAGGACAGGTCCTGCTGATTGTGAACACCGCCAGCGCCTGCGGACTTACGCCCCACTACAAGGGACTTCAAGAGCTTTATTCAAAGTATAGAGATCAGGACTTCAGCGTACTCGGTTTTCCCTGCAATCAGTTTGCCGGACAGGAACCGGGGACCGAAGAGGAGATTAAGAGCTTCTGCGAACTGAACTACCAAGTGACTTTCCCGATGTTCGGCAAAATCGAGGTGAAGGGCGAAGGAGCCCATCCGCTGTACAAGTATCTTGTGCAGCATGTCCCCGAACCTTACCGCACCGGGGAGATCGAATGGAATTTCGTCAAATTCCTGATCGACCGCAGCGGAAATATCGTTAGACAGTACAGCGCCCGAACGGAACCCGCGGAAATGGAGCCGGATATCCGGGGACTGCTCGCCGCTCCGTCGGCAAGCGTTGAACCTTAAGCCATTACTCCGCGGCAGGGTTGATTTCCCCGAAAAAAAGCCGCCGAAGCGATTCGCTTCGGCGGCTTTTGTTTTGTTGCTTCACGCAGCGGGGATTATTTTTTCAGCTTTCTGTTATTGATCCACAGCGGCACGCGGAAAACCAGATTGATTAGGAGCACGACGAACACAAGCACGGCGGCCGACTTATCGGCAATCTGCCGGGCATCCTCCACGATCGCTTCCGATTGGACGTACCATAAGTGAACGGCCAATGTTTCGCCGGGGGAGAACAAATTAAAGTCCCACATCTCCCCCGAGGTGCTCAGCCCCGCCGTCAAAATGATGACGGCCGACTCCCCGAAAGCGCGCCCGGCCACCAGGCAAATACCGGTGATGATCGCCTGCATCGCCACGGGGATGACGACGGTGCGGATCGCCTGGAAATGCGTCGTTCCTAGGGCGTACGCCGCGTTCCGAAGGTCGTTCGGCACCGCCCGGACCGCCTCTTCCGTGACGCGGGCCAGCATCGGCAAATTGAGGAAGGCCAAACTGACAGCGCCGCCGAGAATCGTCAGGCCGACATCGAAATACTCGGCGAAAATCGCCAGGCCGAGCAGGCCGAATACGATCGACGGCACGGAGGACAACGATTCTACGCAAATGCGGAGCACCTCCGTAAACCGGTTGTTCGGCGCGTATTCCGCCATATAGATGCCCGCGCCGACGCCGATCGGAATCGAGATCAGCAATGACAGGGCCAATATGTAAAACGAGTTGAACAGCATGGGGCCGATGCCCCCACCGGCATCGATTTCCTCCGGCAGCTTGATCAGGAAGTCCCAGGATAATTGCGGCAGCCCCTTGCTCAGGATGGTGAACAACAACCAAAAAATCAGCAGCATGATCACCGCGCCCAATCCGTAAAAACAACCGGTTGCGATACGATCCCATATCAGAGAACGGGTGTTTTGACGGGAGATTTTAAATCCGTTCATGACCTAGGCCTCTCCCTTCCTACCGATAAAACGGATAATCAAAATCAGTACGAAGGAGATGAGCAGCAGTAAAAACGCCATCATGTGCAGACTGTAGTTCCACGTTGATTCAAACTCGACATTGGAGATTTGCATCACGATGTTGCTTGTCAGCACCGAAGCGGAAGCAAACAGCGATTTGGCAAGCTGCGGCGTATTTCCGATCACCATGACCACAGCCATGGTCTCGCCGATGGCCCGGGTCATGCCCAATATAACGGCCGCGACGATGCCGCGGCTGGCCGACGGCAATACAACCTTGAAGATGGTTTGCAGCCGGGTGGAACCCAGCGCGTATGATCCGTCACGGTACTTTTTCGGGACGGACGTGATGGCGTCGTCGCTGATGCGGCTTATCGTCGGCAAAATCATGACCGTCAGTACCAGCGCCGCGGCCAACAAGCCATCTCCCAATCCTTCACCGCTCCATTCCCGCAGCAGCGGAAGCAGTACCGTCAGACCGAGATACCCGTAAACGATAGACGGAATTCCGACCAGCAGGTCCAGCAGCGGGCGAATGATTTTTTTCAGCCAAGCAGACGCAATTTCCGCGATCAAGATGGCCATGCCCACGGAAATAGGGACCGCTATGATCATCGTCAAGGCGGTTAAGGACAACGTGTTGACAATGAATAACGCGGCGCCGAAACGTTCTTCCTCCGGCGTCCAGTCGAAGGAGAAGAAAAACTCGGCCGGCGACACATCCCGAAAGGTTAAAATCGCTGTTTTGCCGATAAAGAAGATAACCATCGCCAAGACCAGACACAGCGCCAAAATACTGAACAGAAAGTAGTTTTTAAACAGCCGGTCCACCAGCTTTGCCCGGAAATTTCTGGACCTCTGTCTCCGCTGCCCCTGCGGGTCCGCGGCCGAACCGGAGCGCGGAACGGTGTTTTGAGCAGGTAGATTCACCCTGATTCCTCCCATACATAAAACCAGCCCCGTAACTCAGGGGCTGGCCCAATTGATGCTGCCTGACTTATTTCATTGCCGAGATCGGAATGAACTTTAGCTTTTTCAGGGAACCTTCCTGGAACTTTTTGCTTTGTACGTATTCGATGAATGCTTTCGTTGCTCCGGTAGGCTCTCCTTTCGTCATGTAGTACCCGTAAGACCAAATTTTATATTTGCCGTTGATGACGTTTTCCACCGTTGCTTCAACCCCGTCGTGCTTCACGGCTTTGATGTCAGTTCCACTGATATAGGTCAGGTCGATGTAGCCGATGGAGTTCGGCGTCGTGGCTACTGCTGTTTTCATGTCGCCGCTGGAACCCACTTCCTTGTAGTTCTTCGCCTTCTTCACAATATCCCCGCCGTCAAGCGCCTTGGCTTGATAATTGACGCGCGTGCCCGAACCGAACGAACGGGTAATTACCACGATATCTTCGTCGCTTCCGCCAACCTCTTTCCAGTTGGTGATTTTACCGGCATAAATCCCCTTCAACTGTTCCGTCGTAAGATTGTCCACATTCACGCTTTTATTGACGATTGTGGCAAACGGAATCACCGCCACTTTATTGGCGACTTGCCCTTCGAACGCTTTAAAACCCGGTACGTCCATACTGGCGTCCCAGTCACAGGCACCGATGTCCGCGATGCCCTTCTTCACAGCCTGCGGGCCGGTAACGGAGCCTTTCCCCGACGCGGCGATCTTTACTTTCGGATGCAGCTTTTGAAACTCTTTAGCAGCCTGCAACGTAAGCGGCAAAAGAGCCGTCGAGCCGTTGACCGTAATTTTCCCCTTCAAATCGTCCTTGGCCCAAGCCGAGCCGGAAATCGTCGTTGACAGCAGCACCGCTGAGGCTACAGCAACCAAAGATAATTTTTTAAACCAATTCATTCAAAAAAACTCCTCTCGCATTATATTATTTAGTTAATTCCGTCGTTTTGCCGTCCTTCACCAAGATCACTTTGCCGTCCGCGATGACCGCGATCGTTCCGTCCGCCGCCACGGCCCATTCCGAAACGGCTGCTTTCGTGCCGAACAATTCCGTCTTCGCGCCCGCAGGGGTTACTTCAAACAGATGGCTGCCATTCGCGTCCTCGGCAAGAATCATCAATTTGCCGCCGATCACTTCGCTCGAAACAACATCGACGTCGGCAACCAGATTGCTGATCTTTGTGCCGTCCGGGGAAATAAGCTTCAGGACACTGTTCTGAACCTGCCCTTCCGGATCCGCGCTGATGTAGCTCGCGCTTCCGTCCGGCAATATGGACAGATATAACTTGTTATCCTGATCTTTGGTCAATTGCACCGGTTTTGCTTCTTTATTGCCAAGTTCCAGCGAGAAAGCTTGCGTTCCGGCTTTGGAATAGTCGATGGTCAGCGACCCTTCCGTGCCTTCCTTGTCCGTTTCGGCTTTGCCGGTCATGGTCACAAAATACACGAGTTTCTTGCCGTCCGGGGATACTTGGACCTCCGATTTGTTCTCGACTTTGTCAGCCAGCACTTCCGTCACCTTGGCCTCATCCAGACTTATGTATGCAATCTTCTCCTGTTTGTCGCCCTGGATAAAGTAAATCTTCTTTCCGTCTGCCGACCACGTCAAATCCGTTTTGACCGATGTATCGGTGCCAAGCCGTTTCACCGTTCCGTTCCCCATGTTTAGCAGAAACAGGGCGCCGTTCTCATCCGTAAAGGCAGCGGCGGTACGGTCGGGAGAAAGTGCGGCCCCCACGATGTTGCCGTTGTCGGAAAATACGTCGTATTGTCCATTTTTCCCAAGTTTGATCAGTTGCGGAATTTCCGCGTCTTCTTGGGTGACGAGTACATTCCCGGCGGCATCAAACAACGGCGCGGAAAATTGGCCGCTCAAGCGAGCCATGCTGTGGATTTCCCCCGTATCCGGAAGCGCTTCCCCTCCCAAGGCGTTGACAAGCGCAATCGGCTCTACGTAAAGTGAACCTTGTACCGATTGCGGAGCCACCGCAAACTGGGCGTCTGAGCCGTCAACTCGATAGCTTTTGGAGCCGGCCTTCAAAATTACCGTGTGCAATCCCATGCTGTCCGTAACGGTCAATTCGACGCCCGATTGCTTAATGGACGCTCCCAAGCCGCCCGCCAAATCGCGAAGCGAGTATAAAGCTACTTGGTTAACCGTCACGCTTTTCAGTGAAATACTGGCGCCGTCGATCACCACGCTTTGGTTAACCACTTTCAGTTGGCTTGCGCCGGATTGCGTCGCGACTGGCTTTTGGCCGGCAGCCGCTGCAGACGTTAACGTCGCCGCCGATGTCACAACCGCGGATGCTAAAATCATGCCCAGAACTCTACTCATCTTCATTCGTTTTCACCCTTTTATATTGGCATCGTAACTATGAATTGATTGTCGTATACATTTGTTAAAGCAATTCCGCTGGATTGTAATACTTTGTAAATTCGCAAAAAAACAAAACTTTTGTGGAGAGGGACTCTTTTTTCTTTTTTAAAATAAAAATTATTTCCTTATTAGGAAGGTATAGGGGGGGATATAGGGAATTTCGTCGAAAAATAGGCCCCTGGATCGATGTCTTTCGTCACGATCTTCCGCTATAATCGTAACTACTTTGCCGTGCAGGAGGTATTTATGATTAATCGAAGGACTGAACCGTTTCGCTATTCCTTTAATCCGCCGCTCGATGCTTGGATCGAAATTGTTGAAATCAACGGAAGCCCGTTACCGACCAAACCCGCACCCATCGAATTGGTCGACATCAGCAAATCGGGTTGTCGAATCCGGACCGCGCTAAACCTTCGCGCTTTTTCGCACAACATAAGACTTCTCCTGCATGTACGTCTCAATGAAAACTCTTATGCCTTTACAGGGGAAATTCGTTGGCAAAAGGAGCTTGAACCGCAGATCATCCACTATGGAATATGCCTGCATCTTAGTGATGAAGAGAAAGAGAAGCTGAACGTCGAGTTAAGAGGAATGGCGGCCGCCCGCAGAATCGTCGTCAAGTGAATGAAAAACCACGAGCCAACAAGTCGATGACTTGATCTTTGTCCGGGTTCGCGTTATAATATTCCTTGCTTAGCTTTTGCGGGTGTAGTTCAATGGTAGAACGCCAGCTTCCCAAGCTTGAGGCGAGGGTTCGATTCCCTTCACCCGCTCCATAAAGACTTTGAATATTTTTATAATTGAATACCAGCATATAAACACACTGACTATTTGAGCCAAGAAACTCAAGCGGGAAGTGTTTTTTTGTAGTTTACATCATACCGGATGGGGGTATATTGTAAACGAAGCACTTCGTTAAACGAGGTGCTTCGTTCATTGTCCAACCTTTATGGTTTGAAATTGACCTTATGTCATAAACTATTCGGATATTTTTACCGGTGTCTTTCCGCATCGCAGTTTCCCTTGGCACATTCCTTGAAACTCGTCCCCTTGCTGCAATCCTTATGAATGTTCCGAACCGTCTTCTCATGGACCCCAATCAAATTCGCAATTCCCACATAAGTATAATCGGCGATTAGCAAGTCTCCGATCATCTTAACGAGCCGTTTGGTCATCCTCCTTTTGCGGTCCACTTCGGAAAGTTCCTCCCAAAATACAGCGGCGCAATTTCTGCACTTGTACCGTCTCCTCAAAATTAGCAAACTAGCATGTTTTTGCTTTACAGGCAGGTCCAACACCACTTGCTCCCTACACCCGTGTTTATGTAAAGGCTCCCCGCTCCCGCAATAGGGGCAATTTGTGGGAAAAGACGCTCGCTCTACCGGGATCATCAGATCCTCCGGATATTCCACGACAGGTCCACGGACTTTTAAATCCGGCAGACTATGCCAGTTCTGATGATTGGCCAACATGTCAGGCCTTTAGCTTACGGAGAGGGAGCAAATAAATTAAAAACAAGACACTCAATGTCATATACGCCGCCGTAAGCCCGAAACGATCCGTCAATGCACTCGCCAGGAGGGGACCGAGCATCATGCCAAGCGAGTAGGCCGTGTTATATGCCGCAAATGTAGCGCCTTGGGAAGAGACCCCCATTTCCTGCGAGATGTCGGCAAGCTTCGGAAGCGCGGGTGTCAACACCAATCCCAGACTGATTCCCAAACCGATCAACCCGATAATTTGCACCCAAATTTGCTTGGGAAGAGCATTTAACGGCAATGCGACCGCAGCCATTACAATTCCCAGCCGAATCGTTGCAAGATGCCCCAGCCGGGTAGACAGTGAACCGATCCATGGGGCAGCCACACCGTAAATCAAGGTGACTACCACAAACATCAGACCGATCATGGAGGGGGACAAGTGCAGGTCCTCATTAAAATGAATCGGCAGCGTCGGCTCTATACTTGCAAACAAAGCGGCTCCCACCGTAGCCACGCCAGCGATCACTATTACTCGCTTACTCCGCAGCAAACGGAAAGGGGAAATAAATTTGTCCGCTTTGGTATCGTTCAAATGACGCAGAAGCACAACGCTGATGGTCGCAGCCAAAAGAGCGATCCCCGCCGCGATCAGAAACGGCAGACGGTAGCCGCCCCATTCATACAGCCAGCCCCCGGCTGGCGGACCGAGCAGAATTCCCCCCGCCTGGCCCGACATAGCGATGCCCATCGCTCGGCCTCGCTCATTAGCGGGGAAAACCTCGGCGAGCAAGGAAAGTCCCGCCGTCCACGGCGCCGCCGCCGCTACTCCCTGCATGGCCCGCGCCAGGACCAGAACCAAAAAGCTCGAAGAAAACGCATAAACCAAAGTTGTCGCCGACAGCACAATCAGCCCGGCCACCAGCATCTTTTTTCGGCCTAACCGGTCTGCCAGAGCCCCGACGAATGGCGTCGCTATAAATAAAGCGATGGCATAACTGGCAAAAAGCAAGCCGATTTCCGATTGCGAGGCACCCAGCGATTCGGCATGGAGCGGCAGAAACGGAACGATGATACCGTACATTAACATATCCGCAAATATAGCCACGATCACAACCGACAGAACGGATTTTTTAAGGGGGGTGGAATCCATGAAGCTCACACCCCTCTCCCTAAAATCCCCAGTATTTCATCGATGCATTTAAGCTGAAGCTCGCATTGGTCATAAATATTATGAAAAATAACATCGATTTTCGGAGTTATTTCTCCCGGTACATTCCGCTTTTTCTCGTATCCCGATTTCATGCTGGCGTATACCTTTAAAATTTGCGTTTTCTGCTCTTCCAGAGCTTCCACGATTTGGTCCTCTTCCAGGTTCTCCATAAATGTCAAAGCCGTGTACAGGGATGCGGGGAACATAACGGATGAGTTGGAAAAAGAAGTCTTCAATAAGCGGCTCAATTCGAAAACCCCATCCTCGGTAATTTTAAAAATGGATTTGGTCCTCATCCCGGTTTTTTCGACCTTTTCCAACACCACTTTCCCTTCCTCCTGCAGTCTCTTTAGAGCATGGTAAATGGATGCCGGCTTCACGTAAGCCCACAAATCGGTCTGGGAAGATTCCATCATCTGCTGAATTTCATACCCCGACATCGGACCGTTGGCTTTTAAAAGTCCCAATACCATGGTACGGGTCATGATTGTTACCTCCTCTAATAACTTTTATAGTAATCGTTTAATACTAAACGTTTAGTATATGGGAAATACTATCACAATTCCCTACGATAAAAAACGGATTTAGGGCATTTCACCACATAATCCGATTTCTCTATAAGTTTGAACTATAGAAAGTTAGTCGGAGTAACTAAATTGATCTCATTGATTCGGATGAGGTAGTAGAGGATGGCGATATACGCGCTGAGGGGGATGGAGAGGGGACGGGGATCAAATTAACGGGAATTCCTCCCGTTAATTGGGTGCCTATAAGGCTGCAGAGGTGGATTAACAGGAAAAACTCCCGCTAATTCGGCTGAAATCGCATATATCGGCGGTTAGGTCGCAAAATAGCGGGAATTTTTCCAGCTAAATCGGATCTAAGGGACAATAGTGGAAAATTAACGGGAGGTTTTCCCGTTAATTTGTGGAGTGTGTAGACTGGTTGCAGACAGTGCCGCTTTATATCTACTTTGGGTGGAATTCTACACAGTCGCGCTCCCGCGCGAGACTCCGCTCGCCCCTCCCCCGCTAATCCGCGGGTGGTCTCGCTCCGACGAACTCCTACTGGGGTTCTCATCCCTTGGGACGAAAGAAACCAGTCCATATCATGGACTGGTTTCCTATACGTCCCAGGAGGGATTCGAACCCCCGACCGACGGCTTAGAAGGCCGTTGCTCTATCCAGCTGAGCTACTGGGACACAAAGTTATGTAAAAAGGATGCGTTATTTATTATAACGCATCCTTTCTATTTTTCAAAGGGGTTATTTGGCCTTATGACAATTTTGGGCCGTCACTCCCCCGAAATGGACGGCGATAGTCCGTCGTCAAGCCGTTCCTTGATCGCGCGGTCCGCCAGCAGGCGCTGCAGAAACTCGGCCCGCTGCCGCTCGGGAGACGGCCAGCCCTCGCGGCAAAAATCCTGCTCGGCCACCTCCTCAAACGCCTGGTGCATATTGTTGTCGTACCAGTCTGTTTCGAGGTCGGCATCGCTCTGGATCATGCGCACGATTTCGTACTCCCCGCCCTGTCCGCCGGACGAACGAGCCACGTACACAAAAAGATCGGGGTCGTCCACCGCCCCCGGGCGGACCAGGATTTCCCCGCAAGGCGTTCCTTCAACTTCGGTGATCCGCCGGAATACGGCATCCTTGATGTAGTACATCCCTAAACCTCCTCGCTCTCCACCATCCCGGGAGAAATCCGGAGGGAGCGGTGTAACTGTTCACGCGTTTCCTCGGTACCCAGCTTGTAAATCTGCCGATAAAGTTCATCCACTTGGCTTTGGTAGCTGGCGTTCACGTCCTCCTCGGGACTATCCGGCCAAGGATACGTGTAGGCAAAAAAGGTGCTCACTTCTTTTTCATCAATTTGCTCCAACATATGACGTATCGTGTCAGCTTCTTCCGGGGTCGCGCGGATCTCCCACTCATAACCCGTCGCGCCCTGATCCTCCAGCAAGGACCGGCCTTGCAGGGATACATAGTATGTTTTTTTCTCCATCGCCTACCTCCTGGCCCCGGGGAAATCCCCCGTTTGCTCATAGTTTTCCTTTAAGGACAGACATTTTATGCCCCGGGTAGGCATAATTTGTTAGTACTTTTCAGCCGGCCCAAAATGGGAACGTAAGCGATCATAGAGAGGAGAAACCACCATGTGCGGAATCACGGGTTTTATCGAATGGAATCGAGATTTGACGGCAGAGCTGGACCTGGTGCTGTCGATGACATCCTGTTTGGAAAAAAGAGGGCCGGACGCCCAAGGGACCTGGATATCCGGGCCCTGCGCTTTCGGGCATCGGCGGCTGAGCGTCATGGATCCCGAAAACGGCGCTCAGCCGATGGTGATTCAGGAGGAAGATGCCGTTTACAGCATCGTATATAACGGGGAGATCTACAACGCCCCCGAACTAAAAGACGAACTTCGCCGCAGGGGTCGTTCATTCCGGACAAACTGCGATACGGAGGTACTGCTCCAATCCTACATCGAGTGGGGGCCGGATTGCGTTTACCGGCTGAACGGCATCTTCGCTTTCGCGGTCTGGGATAGCGTAAGACAGCACGTTTGTTTCGCCCGCGACCGGCTCGGCGTCAAACCGCTGTTTTACAGCGAGCTTGACGGGACGTTGATCTTTGCCTCCGAGCCCAAGTCGATCCTCAAGCATCCGAAGATGGAAGCCGTCGTCGGGCCGGAAGGACTGGCGGAAATCTTCGTCATCGGGCCGGCTCGAACGCCGGGGCATGGGGTCTATCGCGACATGAACGAGCTGCGGCCCGGCCAGGTCATGATCTACAACCGGTCCGGGCTCCGTACGTACGCTTACTGGAAGCTGGAGGCCGAGCCGCACACGGATTCCGTGGAAGCGACCGCAGGCGAGATCCGCAGCCTGCTGCAGGATACGATGGAACGTCAGCTCATCTCGGACGTTCCGGTCTGCACCCTGCTCTCCGGCGGTCTCGATTCCAGCGCCCTGACCGCGCTGGCCGTCGATTATTACCGGCGGACCGGGCAGGGTCAGGTGCATACGTATTCGGTGGACTACACCGATAACGACAAGTATTTTCAGGCCCACAGCTTTCAGCCGGGGGCCGACACCCCCTGGATCAAACGGATGGTCGAGGAGCTCGGCACGGAGCATCACTGGATCTCGTTTGATACCCCCGAGCTTGTCGGCGCGCTGCCGGACTCCACCCAGGCCCGGGACCTGCCAGGGATGGCCGATGTGGACGCCTCCCTCCTCCTGTTCTGCCGGGAGATCAAAAAGGGCGCCACCGTCGCCATTTCCGGGGAGGCCGCCGATGAAGTGTTCGGCGGATATCCGTGGTTCCACCGGGAGGAATTGCTCGGCTCCGGCACGTTTCCGTGGTCGATCGCCACCGGGCTGCGCGCCGGCCTCCTCTCGCCGGAAATCCGCGATTGGATCGCCCCGGAGCGGTACGTCGCGGACCGGTACAGCGAGGCCTTGGAAGAGGTGCCTCAACTGAACGGGGAAACCCCGGAACAGGCCCGCATGCGCACGATGTCGTATCTGAATATCACCCGGTTCATGCCGACCCTGTTGGACCGCAAGGACCGAATGAGCATGGCGGCCGGATTGGAAGTGCGCGTGCCTTATTGCGATCACCGTCTCGTTCAGTACGTTTGGAATATCCCCTGGGAGATGAAAACGACGGGCGGCCGGGAGAAAGGGATTTTGCGCAAGGCGCTGGAAGGAGTTCTTCCGGACGATGTCCTCTACCGCAAAAAAAGCCCCTACCCCAAAACGCATCATCCGGCCTATCTGGAGGCGGTGCGGGGACAGATGCTCGAAATTCTGGATAACCCCGCCTCGCCCATCCTGCCGCTGATCGATGCGGACCGGATCCGCGAAATCGCCGCTTCTCCGGAGTCTTCGTCCCACCTGCCCTGGTTCGGCCAGTTGATGTCCGGGCCGCAGCTCTTTGCCTACCTGGCTCAGGTCAACCACTGGCTGACCACCTACAAGGTGGCCATCCGCTAGGCCGCCATGCAACTTCAACCAAAGAAGCCGCATTCCCTGCGAACAAGCGCGGAATGCGGCTTTCTAATTTTTCTATAGCTTGTGCACGGTTTGCTCCAGCTTCTCCGCCAGTTCTCGCAGCGCCGCTCCCCGGTGGCTGACCGCCTGCTTCTCTTCCAGGGTCAGCTCGGCGAGCGTCTTCTCGTACGACGGCAGGTAAAACAGCGGATCATAACCGAAGCCGCCGCCCCCCGCCGGCTCCGAGGTGATCCAGCCTTCCACGGTGCCGGAGGCTTCGGTAAATTCCCCCGTCGCCGGGTCATACAGCGCCAAATGGCAGACGAACCGGGCGGTGCTCAGCAGCGGCTGCTCCGTATCTTCGCCCTGCTGCAGCTTCTCGAGTTCCGCGAGCAGCTTGCGGTTGTTTTCTTCATCCGCAGCGCCCTCCCCCGCGTATCTGGCGGAATAGACGCCGGGCTCCCCGTTCAGTTTATCGACGCAGAGACCGGAATCGTCCGCAAGGACGGGGTGCCCGAGCAAATCCCCGGCGGTCTTGGCCTTCTTCCTGGCATTCTCCGCAAAAGTCTCGCCGTCCTCAACGATTTCCGGGACCTGCGGGTAGTCGTACATGCTGTGTACCGGCTTGCCCAAAAACTTCAGCGCATGCGCGAACTCGCGCACCTTCCCCTGATTGCGGGTAGCGACGATAATCACGGAATCCTCTCGGTTGCTCATGCATTTGCCCCCGTTTCGCCGCCGGATATTTTTAAGCCGATCGGTCCCAAAGCTTCGCGCTGCTGCTCGATCATCTCCCGGATTCCTTTCTCCGCAAGCTGCAGCAACCCGTCCAGCTCCTGTCTCGAGAAAGGCTTCTCCTCGCCCGTTCCCTGGACCTCGACGAACTGTCCTTGCCCCGTCATGACGACGTTCATATCGACCTTGGCTTTCGAATCCTCTTCATAGTTCAGATCAAGCAGCATCTGTTCGCCCACGACGCCGACGCTCACGGACGCCAAATAATCCGTTATCGGAAATACGGGCAGGGAGTGCTTGACCGCAAGCTTGTTTACCGCGTAAGCGAGTGCGATAAAAGCGCCGGTGATGGACGTCGTCCGCGTTCCTCCATCCGCCTGGATCACGTCGCAGTCGACCGTGATGGACCGTTCGCCAAGCGCCTGCAGATCGACGACCGACCGCAGCGCCCGGCCGATGAGACGCTGGATTTCCATCGTTCGGCCGCTGAGCTTGCCCCGGGCCGATTCGCGCTGGTTCCGCGTATTCGTCGCCCTCGGAAGCATGGCGTACTCGGCGGTCACCCAGCCTTTGCCCTGTCCCTTCATAAACATCGGCACCTTCTCCTCGACCGTGGCCGTGCACATGACTTTCGTGTCGCCGACCTCGATATAGACGGAGCCTTCCGCATATTTGTTGATGTCCACGGTCAATTTCATCGGCCGCCGCTCATCCGCTCCACGCCCGTTTATTCTCATTCTGATTGCCTCCTACGTTTCATGCTGTCTTTATAATGACTTTCCCTATTCTACCAAAGTGTGGGCATAAAAGCATCATTCCATTCCTCCCGCCGCCCAAATCCCGATGTCGCCGAGCAGGCGGAAAAAGACCCGCTTTCCGCGGGTCCCCTTACTCCCCAAACCCGCTTTTACAACGGGATTTCATTGATGCGTTCGGGGCGCAGGACCGGCTCCCCGTATTTCTGGTTGTCCATGCCGACGACGTCCTTTTGCCCGTTCAGCCAGATTCGCACCTTTTTGTCCGGCGCGTTCTCCGTCACCGTCAGCACCACCGATTGCAGCATCTGGGCGGGCAGCTTCTCGCCCGGCTCGAACATATCGTCCTCGAGGGAGACGGTAATCACCCCATCCTCAGACAGCTCCACGGCTTTCAGGACCGAATTGTCCGTAAGAACGCGCTCCAGGCCGTCCCCGCGGGCCGGACCCTTGATCAGTTCGCCCAGCGCCCCCGTCACCGGATTGCTGTCCGCATCGACAAACCGGGTCACCGGAACGAAATACGGCTCCCCGTCGGGGTTCGACGCCGAGAAAAAGACCGTGACCGGTCGCTTTTGCGAAAGGCTCGTTCCCTCACCCAACTGCAGGTTGATCCCGACGCTGCGGGTCAGCGGCCGATCCAGCGGAAAACCGTTGACGGGCATTTCGTTGAGTTTGGCTCCATCCATCCAAAGCTGGACCTTGTCGATGTCGGGATCGTCCACAAGCGTCCGGGTGACCGCCTCCACGATTTTGCGTTCGTCCTCGGCGGCATAGTTCCCGAACGATTTGTTAAATTCCACGACCGCCAGCTTCTCGTCTTTTTTCAACGTGACGGCCTGGACCTGGGTTCCCTGCGGAAGCACTCCTTTAAATCCGGCCGGCAGCATGCCCTCATAAGCTCCGTCGGTTACGAGCATCTCCAGCATCCGGTTCAGCTTATCGGCAGCATCGCCTTTGCCTTTGGGCAAATGGAGAGAGACGGGCGCCAGCAACCCCTGCTCGTTCTGCAAATAAACGGTGGACAACGATTCCTCGGTTTCCGCAGCGGACCGATTCGCGGTTTCCAGTGACTTCAACATCTGCATTTCCATCTCGCTCGGGGGCGGATCGATTTGCGCCGAAGAGCCTGTCCCGAACAAACTGCAGCCCCCAAGCACCAGCGGAATGGCCAACACGCCGGCCACGGCGGTTTTTCGTAAATGGCGGTTTGAGATCATAACCGGGTTTCCTCCTCAACTGACCTGTTCTGGGATTGCCCGAAAAGATGACTTTTTGAACAACCTCTATTACTATGTATACGAGCCCTCTTTCGGAAAATAACTAATTTTTCGGGAAGGTGGACAGACTGCATCATAGCTATGTGTCTTTGACGGGAATCCTAAGGCAGGCACTTTGAAAATTGCGAGGAGTAGGTGAAGGATATGGACATCGAACCAAGAAAAGCAAAAGCGCCTTACAGTCTGAACAGTAAAAAGGTGGCCGACGCCACGAAAATGTGGCTGGAGAAAAGGGGCGTCAAAATCGAGGAAATCGCCGAATTGGTGATGCTGCTTCAAAAAAAGTATTATCCGAATCTGACCATGGAAGAATGCATTCATAATGTCGAGCAAGTGCTTAAAAAACGGGAGGTCCAAAACGCGGTGCTCACGGGAATCCAACTGGACATTCTCAGCGAGCAAGGTCTGCTGATCCCCGAGCTTCAGGATATGATCGCCAACGATGAGGGCTTGTACGGCGTGGACGAAATCCTCGCCTTTTCCATCGTGAATGTTTATGGAAGCATCGGCTTTACGAACTACGGCTATGTGGACAAGTTAAAGCCGGGGGTTTTGGAGCGCCTGAACGACAAAACGCTCGGCCCTTGCAACACGTTCCTGGACGATATCGTCGGCGCGGTAGCGGCCTCCGCCAGCAGCCGGATCGCCCACCGCAAGCAGACGGAACGGGAGATGGAGCAAGGCGAAGAGACGCTCGGCCAGGACATCGTCCGTTAAACATGCGTAAAAGGCTGTCCCGCCCCTCTCGTTCAAGATGAAGGGCGGGACAGCCTTTTTTTCGCCAATTAACGGGATATTCTCCCTTTAAAATGTTACGCGAGCCGGTATGCCACGGTTCCGTCCAGGTCGGCGGCTTCTTCGACCGCCCGGCCCCGACGGACCAGCTCCACCAGATGCGCCAGCGCCTCCGACATGGCGAAGCGCATCTGGTGAATGCCGAGGTCCGTCCCAAACAGGGCGGCGCAGACTTCAAAGCCGCTCATCTCCCCGCGGGCCAGCAGCGCTTCGATCATGGCGAGTCGCTCCTCGTGATGGGCGATCAGCGCGGCACACCGTTCCGCGAAATGGGGGAACGGATTCCGGTGGCCGGGGAACGCCTTGGCCACCTCCACCGCCCGTAGTTTGGCCAGGGAAGCCATGAAGGTCTGCAGCGGCTGCGGATCACTGCCCGGCAGCAGGCTTACATTGGGCGAAATTTGCGGCAGCACGGCATCCCCGCACAGGATCAGCCTGCGTTCTTCTTCGTAAAGCGACAGATGCCCCGGGGCATGCCCTCCGGTCTCGATCGCCATCCAGCGCCGTCCGCCCATGACCAGCCGATCGCCTTCCTTCAGAAAACGGACGGAAGGCGGCGGCGTCACCTGCGCAAAAAAGCTCCGCAGATGGGCCGGGAGCTGCCCGCTCCATTCCTCCGGCATCCCGTGCCGCCGGTAAAGGCTCGGCAGCGCTTCGTTCATCGTGCTGCCCGATCCCCACATCCGCCCCGTCTCCTCATAGGCCCGCTCGGACATATAGACTTCGGCTCCGGTGAGCGATTGCAGGTACCCGGCCAAACCGTAGTGATCCGGATGGTGGTGGGTCAGTACGATGGACACGACTTCATCGGGGGACACCCCGAGGGTGTCCCATGCCGCCTCCCATACGGCTTCCGATGCCTCCGACCGGGGACCGGGATCCACGATCGCCACGCCTTCCGGTCCGCGAAGAAGGTAACTGTTGACCCAACGGAGCGGCGGAGCCATCGGAATTCGGAGCCGGACCAGGTCCTCTTCGTCAAATCTTTCAAAATCGACCGCTTGAATCATGGACGCCTCCCCACCATGATCATGCGGGGCGACCGCTCGGGATCGTAGCGCTCCTCGTCGTAGCCGCCGTGCACTTGCTCCAGCACAAGCCCCGCCTCGACCAGCATCGCCTCGAAAGTCTCCCGCGAATACAGCTTGATCCGCTCCACATAACGCCGGGGCGCTTCCCCGGGATTCGCTTCATTCGTAATGGTAATCCATTTTTTTACATAGCCCTGCTCAATCGCCCGCTGTTCGTCAATGCGCTGACCGTCATCGACCCGCTGCGAAACGGGTACCAAATGAGCCGCCGTATATGCCGGGTTCAAAAAGTCGATGATAAACCGTCCCTGCGGCTTCAGCATCCTGTGGATTTCCCGAAGCACCTTGACGTGCTCCTCGTCCCGTTCAAAATATCCGAACGAGCTGAACAGGTTGACGACCGCGTCATATCCGCCGTCCAGCGGCAATTTCCTCATATCCGCCCGCAGCCAGGCCACTCTGCCTTCCGGATCGTTCCTGCGCGCTTCCCGGAGCAGCACCTCGGACAAATCGACCCCCGTCACCTCGAAGCCCGATTCGGCGAGAGCCAGCGAATGCCGCCCCATTCCGCAGCACAGATCCAGCACCTTGGCCCCTTTGGGCAGTCCCAGCCAGGACGTCATTTTATGTACTTCCCGCTTAGCGCCTTGCACATCCCGGTGTTTGTAAACGAGCAAATAGTCTTCGCCAAAACTTTCCTCAAACCATTCCGCCATCCTCTTCTCCTCCCCGTTCCTTAGCCCCTGCTTACTCTATCTATGGGTTCATAGCTTTAATTGTACCTCCTGGCTCCTTCCGAAACAAAGGAGAAAAATCGACAAAGACCGCCCCAAACAAAGTCTGTTCGGAACGGTCCCCGCTTAACCCGGCGAAGCCCGGGATAGGGATATGGGTGAATGAATCGATCTTTTATTTCACGGAGCCTGTCATTCCCGCGACAAATTGCTTCTGCATGACGAAGAAGACGATGGCCGTAGGCAGCGTTGTAATGACGATCGCGGACATGATCAGCCCGTAGTCGGGCGCGTAACCGGAGCCCAGGTTGGAGATCAGCAGCGGTACGGTCATATTCTCCGGCGATTGCAGGACGATGAGCGGCCACAGGTAATTGTTCCAACTGCTCAAAAAGGTGATGATCGCCGCGGCCGCGTAAGTCGATTTCATCGTCGGCATATAGATGCGGAGAAACAGGCCGAGTTCGGACAGACCGTCGATTCGCCCGGCCTCCATCATATCCTTGGGAAACATCTTCGTGCTCTGCCGGAAAAAGAAAATCAGAAACGCGGTCGTAAACGTCGGCAGGATGACGGACGCCGCCGTATCGATCCCCAGAAAAGGCACGACCGAAGACAGCTTGGCGAACATCCGGAACAGCGGCACCATAATCGCGGCAAACGGAATCATCATGGAAGCCAGCAGAATATTAAATACGATGTCCTTGCTGCGGCTGCGGTACATTTCAAACCCGTAGCCGGCCGCCGAAGCGACCAGCAGGGACAGCACGGTCGTTACAATGGAAATTTTCGCGGAATTCCACAGGGCCCCCCACATATCCACGGTGCTGAACAGATTTTTCAAGTTCTCCAGCAAATGCGAGCCGGGGATCAACGTACCTTTCGTCACTTCAACGGAAGGGTTCGTGGCGCTGACCACCATCCAGATAAACGGAAAAACGGAAATCAGAGCGGCGATTCCCAGAAAGAGGTACGTAAATCCACGTTTGGTTCGGTTCATCGTTTATCGCCTCCAATTTTGTTCTGCAGCATCGTCAAAATCACCACCATCAAGACGATCGAATAGGAGACGGTTGCCGCATAGCCGAAATCCGGCGTGTATTCGAAGGACAGATTGTAAATATACTGGGAAATCGACATGGTCGCGTTGCCGGGACCGCCCTTCGTGATGTTGACCACCTCGTCAAAGAGCTGCAGCGTTCCGATTGTCGATGTGATTGTCGTAAACAAAATGATCGGCTTCAAGAGAGGAATCGTGATTTTGAAAAATTGAGTAATGGCCCCCGCTCCATCGATCCTCGCCGCTTCATACACGGATTTATCGATATTTTGCAAAGAAGACAGGTAAAAGATCATATTATAGCCGGTAAAACGCCAGGTAATCGCAATAATGATGGTAACTTTGGCCCAGAACGGGTCGGTGATCCATTGGATCGGATCCTGAATCAGATGCAGGTTCAGCAAAAATTTGTTGACGATGCCGTCGGGGCCGAACATGTATTTAAACACGACCGAGTAAGCGACCAGCGACGTCACGGTGGGCAGAAAGATCGCCGTACGGAAAAAACCTTTGAATTTCAGTCGGTCGTCGTTGAGCAGGACGGCGATAAAAATCGCCAGTACCAGCATGATCGGAACCTGGACGATCAAATAAATGAACGTGTTTTTTACGGCCGTAATGAAATTCGCGTCACTGAACAGCCGGATATAATTGTCGGCGCCCACGAAGCTCAAATTACTGCCTCTCCCGGATTTTAAGGACAGGATAAAGGCTTGAACCATCGGATAAAAGTAAAAAATGCTGATCATAAGAACCGGGATCAGGACGAACAACCATCCCGTCAGACTCGTCCGCCTCCGGGCGTTGTAGCCGCCGCGGGGCCGCGGGTTTATTTCGGTACCGACCGTTTTCACATCGCTCCACACCCTTCTATGTTTAACCTTTTCCTTCGTTTCCCCGGAGGATGTTCCCCCGCCCTTTTCCAAGAAGCCTCGGCTTTATTCGGAGAAGGGCGGCTGGGAGTTTTTTGAAACAGGTTGTTATTGGATCTGGGTATCCGCCTGGGCTTGAGCATCCTTCAGTACCGTATCCAAGTCCTTGCCGCCCAGGTAGTTCTGCATGGCCACGACCAGGATATCTTCAATCGCGTACGTGTTCATCCCGTAATTGACATTCGGAATTTGCTCGGTCCATGCCGCAAAATCGGAAACCACTTTTTGCCCCTGGAAAAATTCGTCCGCGGCCGCGTAGGCTTCGCCGCTTGCCGCCGCTTTCAGCGTACCGATGACCCCGATTTTCGAGTTCAGCGTTTGATACATTTCCACATTGGAGGCGAAGGTCTTCGCCAGGAATTCGGCCGCCGCCTCTTTACCGTCCATATTCAGCACGTACCAGGAACTGCCGCCCAGGTTGGACGCATGTACGGAACCCTGCGTCTCGCCAAGCTTCGGAATCGGAGCGACCGCCCATTTGCCGGATTGGGAAGCTTCGGCTTTGATGGACGGCGTGATCCAGTTCCCCGTCGGAACCGTCGCAACCTCGCCGCTGTTTATAAAACCTACAAACTGGCTCCAGTCGGAGTTCACTTTTACAATACCGGCGTCCATCATTTCTTTATACAGAGCAAAGGCTTCCTTCAGCGCCGCGTTATCCGCGATCGTCGGTTTCTGTCCGTCCTCGGCCGTATACCAGGAACCCGCGGACTGAATCATCATGCGGATTAGCCCCAGGTCGTTCGGATCGAGCGTGATCATGCTTTTGCCGGTCTTCTCCTTCACGGCTTTGCCGATTTCAATATACTTCTTCCAATCGATATCCTTCAGGTCCTCCAGCTTGTATCCGGCTTGCTCCAGATAATCCGTCCGCACGTACATCCCGGTGACCCCGGAGTCGAACGGAACGCCGTATTGTTTGCCGTCGACACTGGTCGGTCCGATTTTATAATCCGCGAAATCCGCGGCCTTCACGACATCCGTCAGGTCATGGAAAGCGTCGGGATACGCTTGCAAGAAGCTTTGCGCCCGATAATCCTCAATCAGCACAATGTTGGGAAGCCCTTTGGTCGATCCGGAATTGAGGCCCGTGTTGAGCTTTTGGACGATATCCGCCTGAGCGTTCTCTACGATGTTGATTTTTACGTCAGGATTGATGTTCGCGTAGGTTTCTTTGGCTACGTTCATCGCGGCGATATTAAATGCCGGGTCCCAGGCCCATACGGTGATTTCCTTGGTGTTCGCGGCGGCGCCTTCGCCTCCCGAGCCCGAATCTTTGGCTCCCGTGGAGCAGGCGGACAATACAACGGCACTGGCCAGCAGAATGGAGAGTAACTTTTTCAATGCGTAAACCCCCTTCAAGTTCGTGAATAAAAACAAAATGGAAGCGCTTCCTTTCACGCTTCCATCTTATCACTTTTGTATTCGCTGTCTTTTGCACTATCTTTGTGAGCTTTTGTGCTTTTCTTGGGTTTTGGCTTTGTGGCGGCAGCCTCCAATGGCACTATCTTTGTATTTTTGTAATTTATTTAGCTTTTAATGAACGGCAGCGCGATAGTGACCGTGGTTCCCTCCCCCGGCTTGCTGACTATATCTACACCGTAGTCTTCTCCGTAAAGATATTTAATGCGTTCGTCCACATTCCGGATACCGATGCCGGAAAAGAGCTGCCGCTTTCGCTTGGGCGCGGGCAGCGGCTCGTCCGCCGCGTCCGCGTCCTGACGCTCCAGATCCATCCCGTCCCCGTTATCGGCCACCTCGCAAACCAGACGGTCCTCCTTCGCGGCGATCATGATAATGATGCTGCCCTCTCCTTTTTGATTAAATGCGTGGAAGAATGAATTTTCGATGAACGGCTGAATCACCAGCTTGGGCATCTGAACATCAAGGCACTCCGGCTCCACATAGTAATGAACCCGAATTTTTTCTCCGTAACGCACATGGTTGATGAACACATAATGCTTCAGCGTGTCGAGCTCCTGCCGGACCGGGATGGTCGAGTCGACATTGCTGATCGTATTTTGCAGCAGCGAGATTAACGCATTGATCGTCTCGGCCGCTTTTTCCTTGTTGCCTTGCTGTACCAAAAATTTGACCGAAGCCAGCGTGTTGTAAAGAAAATGCGGGTTAATCTGCATCTGCAGCGCCGCCAGCTCCGCGTTTCTTTGCTGTCTTTGGGTTTCCACCAGCCGGCCGACATAGGCGTTCAGTTCATCGAGCATAAAATTAAACGCGTTCCCGAGCTCTCTGACCTCATAGCTGCTGGCGGTCACGTCGATATGCCGGTCGAAGCCCCGCGTCGGTACGCCCGACATTTCTTCCACGAGCATACGCAGCGACCGGGTCATCTTCCGGGTGATGAGAAAGACGACCACCAGGGAAATAGCGACGATCACCAGGGTCGTCAACAGCACGGCTTTGGCGTTCACCATCTGCCCGATCGCCGCCTGCTTGTCGATCAGATTCACCAGATAAAAGCGGAATTCCGGCAGATATTCCGACAGCACGATCACTTCATTCCCGTTGACCAAGGCCGTCTCTCCGTATTCGGTCCCGGCGGCCGCTTCCTGCTCTGACGCTTTGTCCAGCAGCCCCCGATCCTTCAGACCGATCAGGTCCCCCCGGCTGCTTGATACGATCTCCCCTTCTTCATTTAACAGAACGACGTCATTGCCCTCACTCGTGAAATTGGCGTAAAAAGGCTGGAAGCTCCGATCGTGGATCGCGACGTACATCACACCGTAAATGTAGCCGTTCGACGGTTCGTACAGCGCCTTGGACGCCACAAGGACCGGGTCGCCTTTAAGACCTTTTCCCGTCTCATCCTTATATAACTGATATATGATTTGTTTGGGATGCTCCTTTGTTTTAGTTGTGATGGAATGCTCTTTCAGATCCTCGGCGGTAACGGGCCAGTACCAGGGATTCGTGGTGTGGCTTCGTCCGTTGACTCCTACGATCATGATGCCGACATCATAGGCGCTGAAGTTGGAACGTATCGCTTTCATCCCCTGCGTCATGTTGTACGTCTTCATGGCCAAAGCGACGGCGTCCGATTCCCCGCCGGACAAATAACTGCGAATCGCCGCATTTTGCGCCATCATCGTGGCGCTGGTCGCGACGGCATTATGGTAGGCCTCCAGATTGGATTTCATCTGATTCAGCAGCTTCCCGTTCGTAATGCTGAACGTTCGGATAAACAGCCTTTCCGACATGTTGATCGTAATCGCCAAGGTGAGAAGCGATACCGTTACGATGCTGACAAGCGTCACCAGAAAAAGCTTGGGGAACATCCCCTGCTTTTGGAGTTTATGCATCCAGCGGTTCTTCATAGCTTTCGCATCTCCGCCGCATGCTGACGGCGGTACCGGCTGGGCGAAACCCCCGTCATCTTTTTAAATACTTTCGTGAAATAGCTTTGGTCCGAATAGCCGACGCTCTCGCTGATGTCGGAAATAGCGTCATCCGTCGTCAACAATCGCTCTTTGGCTTTCTCCAGGCGGATGCGGTTCAGATATTCATTGAAACCTTCCCGGTTATGCGACGCGAAGTAACTGGATAAATAGGAAGCGTTAAAATGAAATTTCCTGGCGACTTCCGCCAAAGTGATCGGTTCGGCGTAGTGTTCGTGAATGTATTCCAGCAGATTGGCCATATTCGGGTTCACCTGCTGCTGCGGCCCCTCCACGATCGCCCCCGCCTCCGCCAAGAAACGATCGACTACGTAAATCGCTTCGGATGCGTAAGCCGCCTCATCGATCGCCCGAAAAAAATCATATTTGGTTTTTTCCAGGGGGCCGATCTCGAATTTCATTTTTCCCAGCGTTGTCGTTACATTAAAGATAAAATTCCCGAGGAGCGACTTGAATTCAAATATATCGGCGGTATAGTCCTTCGCCCGTCGGGACATATTCGCCTGAAAGTCGGCGAACGCCTTGGCGAACTGTTTGCGTTTCAACAGCTCCGTCAATTCCCCTAGATCAAATCCCGGGGACGGGTCCGGACGGTTCGGAAGATGGCTATGTTCTAAAATGAGACGGTCCGGCAAATAAAAGCAATACCGGGCCAGTTTCGTGTAGTGCTCCCGGTAAACTTTACCGAGCTGATAAAAATCGGCAAAGCCATGACCGATCAGGAAGTGAATACCCCGTCCCCGTTCCGTCACGAGATCCTGCGCGATGCGCCGTAGGGCCAGCAGCAGTTCACCTTCATATTTCGGATCAAAATTCAGGAGGAACAGCGCTCCATCCGCAACCTGTTTGAGCCGCAAATGGACGGTTCTCCCTATATCGAGCCGATCCATCTTTTTTTCCAGTTCCGCGGCAAACCGTTTCTTGGCTTCCGTATCTTTAGCTTTCTTCATCTCGGCGCCAAAAAGCAGAAACCGTGGCGACGGAAATTTGGCCCGAACCAGCTCCGGATCGATATCCGCCTCGTAACCGGTCAACAATTTCTCGACCGCCAGCTCCAGCGACCGATCGGCGCTGCGCTCCTCCGGTCCCGCCGCATGCAAAGCCGCCATCTTGGCCGTCGTCCGGTTCAGTACCGACAGAAGATAGTCCGCTTCCAGTTTCGGTTTGAGGATATAATCGGCCACGCCGCTTTGAAAGGTGGAACGGACATAATCAAACTCGCTAAAGCTGCTGAGCACGATGATCTCGATCTCCGGATACCGCTCTTTCACGATTCTGACAAACTCCTCGCCGCCCATGACCGGCATGACGATGTCCGTCAGAATGAGGTGAGGCTTAAGCTCCCGGACCAAATCAAGCGCTTCCATTCCGTTGGACGCTTCGCCTGCGATCCGGTAGCCCTCCCGCTCCCAGTTCAAAAGATGCTTGATTCCCTGCCTGACCAGGAGCTCATCGTCAACAACGATCACTTTCCATAACGATTTCATGGTTATGCCCCCTTTGAACCCACGTTCGTTTCTCCTCAAATGATAGCATTGACCCTTCAAGCACACCACTTCGAACTTTTAGGAAAAATCGAGGAGGTGGAGGTGGGCGCTCGCCAGCACCCGTTCGGGACGCTCCCCCTAGAGATGACGCCCTTGCTGGGCGTACATTGAAAAGACCGCGGCATACGCCCCGGTCTCGTGCTACGCATATTTATTCTTAATACAGCTTGTCCGAAATGGCCTTGGCTGTCACTTCCCTGAATTTCAGCGCCTCTTCCTTAATCTTGAGGGTGACGCCGACATTTAAAATATCGACGATGACCAGCTGGGATATTTTAGCCGAGAATGAACTTCCCTGGAGCGGATTCTCCCTCGCGACCATCAGCAGCACAATATCGGCCAGCTTGGTGATTGGAGATCTCGCATTGCTCGTAATCACTATGATTTTGGCCCCGGCCCTTTTAGCCAGACTCAAGGTTTCGATCGTATCTTTCGTGCTTCCGGAGATCGAGATCCCGACCGCCACGTCACCGGGACGCATAAGCGATGCGGCCATCGCCTGAAAATGCGTATCCGTCTTGGCCTGGCTGCGCTTGCCGATCCGGGAAAAACTGTGGGCGGCTTGAAGCGCCGTCAATCCCGAAGATCCCACGCCGAAAAAATTAATGTTATCCGCCTGATGCAGCAAAGCGATCGCTTGCTCCAGCTGTTCCGAATTGACCAGTTCCGAGGTTTGCTCAAGAGCCCCGATATGCATGGAGATCACCTTGCGGTTCAAGGTCGACGCATCGTCTTCTTCAGTAACTTCATTATATAAACGGTCGGAAGGCTTAACCAAATCCTGGGCGAGCGAGAGCTTGAAATCCTGAAACCCTTGAAATTTCAATTTCCGGCAAAACCGCAGCACCGTGGTTTCCCCCACATCCGCTCTTTCCGCCAATTCCGTGACCGAGTGGTAAATCACATCCTGGGCATGATCCAGGATAAAATGGGCCACCTTTTGTTCGGTTTTGGTCAATCCGTTCAAATGGCTGCGGATTGAAAGCAGCGTCTTACCCATTCCTTGTTCGCTTGACAAAAAAATTCCCCTTTCAGGCATCTTAACTTACTTTAACAGTCGTAGCCCGATGTTCCAGTACATGTGATGTCTTACATATAAGTCTACATCATCTCCGGAAAATGGCAATCGCATTTGTACAAGCACCCGGCGGCCTCCTATGGTTCGTAATACTGTCAGATAAAATACTCCGCAACAGCCCCGACGACTCCGCCGTCGTTGCCCAGTTCCGCGGGAACAATCGGGATGGGTTCGGCGGCTTCCCCATAAACAGGGAGCAGACCTCTTGCAACCATCTGCCTAATCCGGCTAAAGAGAAAGTCCCCTTGTTCCGTCACCGCGCCGCCGATTACGATCCCCTGCGGATTAAAGGTATGGATCAAATTGGCCAGACCAATGGCTACGTAGCGTGCGTAGTCGTCCACGAGGTCAAGCGCCGGTCCATATCCTTCCCTGGCGCTGTTAAATACGTCCTTCGGCGTGGCGAGCAGACCGGGGGTCCCTCTTTCACGGACCATGCGAATCAATGCCGTTACGGATGCATACTGTTCCCAGCAGCCGATTCTGCCGCAGTTGCATGAAATCCCGCTGGCTTCGATGACATGATGGCCGAACTCGCCTGCGAAACCATCCCTGCCGCGATAGGGACGGCGGCCGAGAATCAGACAACCCCCGACGCCGGTCCCCAGGGTGACGCAAACAAAATCGCGCCAATTCCGTCCGGCGCCTACCCAGGCTTCGCCGAAGGCCATCGCATTCGCGTCGTTATCGATGGCGACGGGTAACCCGGACCTGGACTGCAGCAGTTGTGACAGTCTCATGCCGGCCCATCCCGGCAAATTGGCCGTCGCTCCCATGACGACGTCCTTCTCACTGTTGATCTGCCCCGCGGAGCCGATGCCGACGCCGCGGATTTTCAAGGCCAGGCCTCCGGCATAGGCCTGCAACGCCGAGATGATTTCGGTCAGGCGGTCCATCAACGCCTCGGGACCTTTTTGAGCCTCCGTAGGCAAGCTAAGGCGATGGATAATGGATCCATCGCCGTTGACCAGGCCAGCCTTGATATTCGTTCCTCCGAGATCAATGCCAATCGCGATTTCGTTTCTCATGCCCATTAGTGGACACCTCCCGTTTCGATAGCAAAGGCTACCTCAAACATCCGTCTCCACGGCAGAGACACGGATTGAACCTTCAGGCGATCCGCAACCTGCCCGGACAGATACTCTTCCGCGAAACGGTTCAGCTCTGCCTCGATTCGGGCGCATACTTCCTCTATTGCATGGGAAAGCGCAAAATAGCTGGCTCCAAGACCCGGCAAGGATTCCTCGCATACTTTTTGCCGAACCAACGCCTGGTATCCCCAATCCTCGATCAACCGGGAAATATAAAAACGTCTGCTGCCTAGACGGCGCTCATCCTCGCTTTCGGCGGGCAGTCTCCGGTAATAGGATTCGATTACCGCGTGGGCGATAACGGTCCCCAGGGAATTTCCCGAAGTATTCCAGGCGGCGTAACCCTCCAACCGTCCCAGTAGGCCGCGCTGATGAATCAGCTTCATCAACAGGTGATCAGCGCCGTTGCATAAAGCCACATCGGCAAGCATCACCAGCCCCCCGGCATCCAGGTAATACTTCATGGCCTGCACGAATTCCCTCGTATTGATTTCCGAGAAATAGGATCGATGCCTGTCGGGCAGGGCAGTCCCCGTCTCAGCCATCTCGCTCTGCCCGACGGCCGGGGAATGCACCATCAGTATGGCGTCCGCTTCTGCCGAAGTGTCGGCTATCACCGCCCCCGCCGAGGTCAAATGCGCCTTGATGCTTTCATTCAGGCTCCGATCCTCGTATTTTGGAATGCAAAGCGGCCCTTTCGTGGATGAATATCTTACAAACAAGGCCGGAGTAAATCCTTTGGCCGCGCAAAATACACGGGCAAACAACGTGCAGCCGATCTCGTCCGCTCCAGGATATATCGCTACTCGATCACTCAGCCCGGCCAATTCGGCTCGGACGGTCAACGCTCTCTGCTCCATCGCGCTGAAGCCGTATTGCGAATTATCATCGAGCGGAATGACCAGATAGTCAACCACGCCCGCTTCGACTAGATCCAAAGCCATGCCGTTCACGGCCGAGTTCACGCTCCGGCGGGTGCGGTAATCCTCAAGCACCTGGCCGGGAATCGCGGCCAGCACCTCATTCAGACGGAGCTGTTCCTCTTCCGTCAGGCCGACGCTTCCGCTTTTGTCCGTCAACCAGCCGAGTTCGTAAATCTCTCTTCCCACCGCGTCGTAATATTCCGGCTCCTCTTCGCTGCTGGAATAGGCGGGCACCCGGGTTATGAGATTAAACCCGTAAATCGCAAGCCGTGGATTCATCGACTTCAATGTCCGGAGCAAATCCAGCCGCCGCTGACAAGACTCCACGGTCTCATGATGCAGGCGGGAAGGAACGATGCCTCCGTGAACCAGCATATCCAGGGAGACGATCAGCACATCGGCATCCCGGCATTGTTCCTTTAACCAAACGCCGACACCTTCCAAGTCGGCCCGCTCTTTTTTGCGGCCGAGCAATTCCGGCGGCGGAGCCACCATCGTCAAATCGGTCATCGCCGCTAGCTGCTGCGGATACAAATAGTTGCACGGCCTTTCATCCAAGGGCAAATAGATCACTTTTGTCGTCATTGAATAACACCAGCCTTAACCTAAAGTTTACCGGGGAACAGCTCCTATTCTTTGACCGCACCCGCCGTAATTCCGCGAATAAACTGTTTTTGCATAAGCAGGAACAGAACGATCATCGGAATCAGCGACATGACCGATCCCGCCATGATGGCTGTCCAGTCGATATCCCTGGACGATTTGAACAGCGCCATCCCTACCGGAAGCGTCCGCATCTTGTCGCTGTTCGTTACCAGAAGCGGCCACAACAGATTGTTCCAGGCCGTATTGAACGTGAATATAGCCAGGGTCGCCATGGCCCCGCGGTTCATCGGCACAACGATCTTCCAGAACGTCCGCAACTGCGTGCTTCCGTCAATCGTTGCCGCCTCCAGCACCGCATCCGGCATGGACAGCATGAACTGGCGAATCAGAAAGATTCCGAAAGCGGTGGAAATCTGCGGCAAAATCAGCCCCTGGTACGTATCGATCCAGCCGAAGCTGGACACCATGCGGAACAGCGGAATCATCGTCGCTTGAAACGGAATCATAAGCGTAACCAGAAACAGCATAAACAGGAGGTTTCTGCCCGGAAACTTCAATTTGGCGAAAGCATATCCCGCCATCGTGCACAGCAGCACGGTTACGGCCGTAATCAGGAGCGCGACAGCAATGCTGTTAATATAATATTTTTCAAAAGGAATCAGGGAAAACACTTTGCGGTAATTGGCAAAGTCCAGCGAATCGGGAATCCATTTGGGCGGAAAGCGGAACACTTCACTGCCCGGTTTGAACGACGTCGACAGCATCCAGGCGAGCGGAGCCAGATTCAGCACTAGTCCCGCGCACAGAAGCAGGTATATGAACGAAAGCTGAATTTTCTTTTTTCGGAATTCTCCCATATCGGTTACCTCATTCTTCCTTCTTATAGATCAACTTGAACTGAATCAGGGAAATGATCAACAGCATGAATAAAAAGATATAGGATAAGGCTGAAGTGTACCCCAATTTCAAATATCTGAAGTTGGTGAAGATCTGGAAGACGATCGTTTCCGTCGATTTGACCGGTCCTCCGCCGGTCATAACATAGATTTGGTCAAATACGTTGAAGGAGCCGATTACCCCGTAAATCAGCAGGAAGGCCAACGTGTCCTTTAATCCGGGAAGCGTCACGTTAAGGAAGGATTTAAAACCGCCCGCTCCGTCGATTTTAGCCGCCTCATACAAATGCTCCGGAATTTTCTGCAGCGCCGCCAAAAACACGATCATGGAAAATCCCATACCCTGCCATATGCTGGTAACGATGATGGAGTACATGGCGATTTTTTTGTCGGTAAGCCATCCCACCGCATCGAAGCCGAAACTGCCGATCAAGTAATTGAGCAATCCCTTCTCGTTGTAGATCAACGTCCAAACCAGGGATACGACGACCATCGGCGTGATGACCGGAATAAAATAGGTCACCTTGAAAAAGCTCTGGAGCCGGGATAGCTTATCGATCGCCAATGCGAGAATCAGTGCAACGAACATCCCGCCCGCTAAGCTCACAACGGCAAATTTCACCGTATTACGCAATGCTTTGTGAAATTCTTGGCTCTGCATGATGCGGGTGTAGTTTTCGATCCCGATGAACTTGGCGGGCTGCAACCCGTTCCAGTTCGTAAAGCTCATCAGGAAACCGTACAGCATCGGAATCAGGCTGAACAGGATCAGCAGGATGACGGGGATTAGCACAAACGCATAAGCTTCCTTGCTCTTTCTTATCTCTTTAAGGATATTGCGCCGCCGCGGGAGCAGCTTGGGCTCCTGTCCGGCCGTGAGGTGTCCACTCATCTTCTTCATCCTTTCAATAAAGAGCGGGCATGTGAGTCCTACCCGCCCCGAACATTCCGCGATTGCATGCGTGTGCGTCACTTACTCTTGCGCAAGAATCTCGTTGACTTGCTCCGCAGCTTCATCCAGCGCTTCCTGCGGCGTCGCTTCATTCATAACCGCTTTGGCGACCGCATCGGAAATCGCCTGGCTGATTTCCTGCCAGGAACTGACGACCGGGTTAGGCGTGCCTTTTTCAACCGCTGCCTTAAACACGTTCATCGGAACTTCGTTGCCGAAGAAAGGATCCGGAGAATTGACTTCCGGCGATTCCAGGGCCGGCAAATATCCGGGTGCCGCGCCGGAGGTCTTGTAGATTTGAATCGCATTTTCTTCACGGCTCAGAAATTCGATGAATTTCCAGGCTTCTTCTTTGTGCTTCGATTTTTCAAAGATACTGAGATATGTTCCGCCGATATGCGTCCCGTATTGTTTGTTGCTCATCGCATCAGTAATTTTCCATTTACCTTCCTGTTCCGGGTTGCTGTTCTTGATCAAGCCCATGACGTACGGTCCGTCCTGGAACATGGCGATCGTGCCGTCCTTCAGTCCGGCCACATAGCTGCCGCGATCCGGCGTCCAGTTCACCCCGATTTTATGTTTGTTGACGAGATCGGCGTAAAATTGCAGGGCTTCAACGCCTTCCGGACTGTTGAATGCCGCCTGTTTGAAGTCGTCGCTCAGCACCTTGCCGCCGTTTGCATAAAGGAATGGCTCATAGTGGTACCAGTCCGGCATGACGAGGAAAGCATATTGGTCCGTTTTCCCGTCTCCATCCACGTCTTTGGTCAGCTTTTTGCCGACTTCGACAAGTTCGTCCCAGTTCGCGGGCGGAGCCGTTACCCCTGCTTCTTCCAACAAATCGCTCCGGTAGTATAGCGAGTAGGAGTCGAAGTCGTAAGGAATCCCGAACAAGCCCTGATCGGTCGTTGCGGCCTTGATCATTCCTTCACTGTACACCGAATTAATATCCTCGCCGTTGATCTTGCCGCCGGATAGCGCATTGAGATCGGCAAACAGTCCGAAGACGGTATATTTCGGATTCCACATCAGGCCGGTGGTAGCGATATCCGGCGTTTCCCCTCCGGATGCGGCCGCGGCCATTTTGTCCCAGAAGTTATCCCATGGCTGCTCCTGAAAATCCACTTTGATGTTAGGGAATTCTTCTTCAAATTTGGGAATCAAGGGTTTGATCGGCGTAGTCGCTCCATAGTTATCCCAAATCGTAATCGTAACCTGCTTCCCGCTGTCTTCCTGCCCTTCCTTGGCGGGCTGATTTCCATTCGCTTCCGAACCCGAGCCGGAACAACCGGATAAAACGACGATAGATAGTAATAATGAGGACAGCATAGCCGACATTTTTCTTTTGTGTTTCATACATAACCCTCCTTTAGTGGTGTTCAGGTATTACATGCCAAACATGATTCCGTAAAAAATGAAGACGCCATCACCCCTCTCCAAATTGGTCTCCTGAGCCAAAAGGGATTAGCCATGCACAAAGTGTGCCATCGCTTCGGTATATTTTCTGGTGATCGTATCGGGTCTGGTGATCGCCCCCCCGATCACTACGGAGTACGCTCCTTCCAGCAAACAGCGGACCGCTTGTTCGGGGCTATGAATCCGCCCCTCTCCCAGCACGGGAAGCGAGACGCTGCGGCTAAGTTTGGCGATCAACTGAAAATCGGGTTCCTTCGATTGCGGACTGTACGGCGTATACCCGGATAAAGTGGTTGAAATGAGATCAAAACCGAGTTTCTCGGCCGCTACGCCTTCCTCCACCGTCGATACGTCGGCCATGAGCAGCACTTCGGGATAGGCCTGCTTGGCCTTCTCGACCACAGTCTTGAGCGGCATTCCGTCCGGACGGTCGCGCGAGGTCGCATCCATGGCAACGATGTCGGCCCCCGCGGCTATAACTCCCTCCACTTCCTCCAAGGTAGGCGTTATATATACGTCATATCCGGCATATTCCCTTTTCCACAAACCGATCACCGGCAACTTCGTCACGCGTTTGATCGCCCGGATATCGGACGGTGTATTTGCCCGAATGCCCACCGCATGGCCCATTTCGGCGGATATCGCAAACCTGGCCATATATTCGCTCCCGTAGAACGGTTCCCCTTCGAGCGCTTGGCAGGAAACGATCAGTCCGCCTTGAAAGGATTCAATTATGGGGTGTGTCATAGATAAGACCTCCGATATACTGGTTTATTTCTCCTGAAATAATAAGTATGGGAGAATATTTTCTCCAGATTTGTTTTAAAAAAATATCCGTTCAAGCTCACAGGGGTTGATTGGATATTATCTTCTTTTTATAAATAAAAAGTGGTTATTTCCTTCATTATAGAGTGAGCAGTTTCCTTTGTAAACCCATTTTTGGCATTCGTCATAAATAAATTGTTAGACGTCCTACCACCTGCTGTTCTAACCATGAAAACAAAAAAAGGAGAAGCCGTTCAGCTCCCCCTTCTATTAGACAAATATTTTATTTTGTAGCCTTATTACTTTCGGCAGCCGAATTCTCTGCACCATCCGTCAACATGTTCTTGATGTTCGCTTTGTTGCGAACCTCATTCAGCCACGATCCGCTCAATTGGGATACCTGCTGCGATACGAGCGTCTTGCGGATTTCCTCCTTCTTCTCCTCCAGCGTTGCGGAATGGGCTTCCTTCCGGTCCGTTAATTTAATGACCTGATAACCTTCGCTCGTCTTCACCGCACCGCTGATTTCGTCTTTGGCCAGCTTGAATGCCGCATTCTCAACGGCTTCTTCCCGTTCGCCGCGCGCGAAAAAGTCGGTGTCTCCGCCGTTCGCCTTCGTCGCTTCATCCAACGACTTGCTCTTCGCCAGCTCCGCGAAATCTTTGCCCGCTTTCAGTTCCTTAATGATCTCATTGGCTTCCGCCTCCGTTTTGACCAGTATAACGGAAGCGCGCACCTGCTCCGGCGTATCGAAGCTCGCTTTGTTTTCTTCAAACGTCTGCTTAACCTGCTCGTCCGTTACTTTTACCTCAGGTTCAAGTATTTTGGTCAGCAGCTGGTTCATTTCGAGATTCTCGCGCAAAAGCTCCATCGTCATACCGCTTTGAGTCAAGGCCAGATTCAGATTCTCCTCCGAGCCAAAGTTTTTCTTGTACGTTTCGATTTCCTTGTCGATATCGGCCGCCGTAACGGTGATATTCTTCTTGGCGGCCTCCTGACGAACCAGTTCCTTCATAATAAGCTCATCAAGCGCCGCTTCGCCGCCTCCGGCTTTCGACAGCTCGTCGTACAGCTGATCCTTGGTAATCTCTTTGCCGTTAACGGTTGCCACGGCCTCGGCTTTATTCGGAACGAATGGAGGCTTGACCAGCACAACAACTAGGAGTGCCGCCAGCACAAGGGAAATGATCGGCCACACCTTTCCGGATTTTCCCGCGGCTCCGGCTGTTCCGCCTGAGGCAGGTGCGTCTTCCTCAGATCCCTCTCCGCTCACCGCGCTCATCATCGCTATCGTTTCCGATTGTGCCAGATTTACTTCGGGGATCACTTCTTTTTCATCCTTTGGAGATTCAGGGGATTCAGCGGTTTCCGCCCCCGTAGTCTCCTCTGTATTCTGAACGGAGGCTTGTCCTTCCGCTGCCGGTTCCCGGCCCTCTTCCGGCTGCTCCGGGTTTACTTCCCATTCTTTTTTCTCTTTTTCATCCATTCGTCGATTGACTCCCTTCATTTATTGACGCTGCTCTTGCTAATGCATCTCTTATGACTTTATCAGAATTATGCCCGGAATACCTTAAGGATTCCTAAAAATAAGGCGGATTTTTTTAAGTTTATTTTAATGTCCCTCCGCAAAAGCTATACTCGCATTCGTGTTATGGAAAGAAAAGGTGTAAAATAAGGAAGAATACACTGGTCGGGAGGAAGCTGACTTCATGGAATATCAAGCTTATTTTCAACAAAACAGGGAAGAACATTTAAAAGAGCTCGGAGAATTGCTCGCCATTCCGAGCATTTCCGCCTTGTCCGAGCATAAGGGCGACGTGCTGAAAGCGGCGGAATGGATCGCCGACTCGCTGCGGCGCGCCGGCATGGAAAACGTCGAAATTCATCCGACGGACGGCCACCCCGTGGTCTACGCGGAGCATTTGCACGCTCCCGGTAAACCGACGGTCCTCGTTTACGGGCATTATGACGTTCAACCGGTCGATCCCCTGCATTTATGGGAGACGCCTCCCTTCGAACCGTCGATTCGCGACGGAAAGCTGTATGCGCGGGGCGCTACGGACGACAAAGGGCAAGTCTTCATGCACATCAAGGCGGCTGAAGCGATCTTGAAGCAGGAGAAGGAACTGCCCGTCAATCTCAAATTCTGCATCGAAGGCGAGGAAGAAGTGACGAGCCCGAACCTGCCCGGCTTCTTGGAATCGCACCAGGACAAGCTGGCGGCCGATGTCATTCTGATCTCGGACACCGCGCTCCTGGCCCCGGGAAAACCGGCGATCTGCGTCGGTCTCCGCGGGCTTTGTGCCTTGGAGGTATCCGTGTTCACCGCCAATACCGACCTCCATTCGGGGACGTTCGGGGGCGGGGTGCCGAACGCCCTGCACGCGCTCGTGTCCTTGCTGGATTCGCTGCATGACGAGAAGGGCCGCGTCGCCGTGGAGGGCTTCTACAAAGGCGTTCCCGAACTAACCGCGATGGAGCGGGAAGAATTCGCCAAACTGCAATTTGATGAAGACAAATTGAAAAAGGACCTGGGCCTGAGCTCCCTGTACGGGGAAGAAGGGTACTCGTTTGTGGAGCGGACGGGCGCCCGCCCGACCCTGGAAATCAACGGGATGTACGGCGGTTTCCAAGGTGAAGGAACGAAAACGGTGCTTCCGAAGGAGGCTCACGCCAAAATCACTTGCCGCTTGGTCGGCGATCAGGATCCGCAGGATGTGATCGATAAGATCGAAGCGCATTTGCACGCCCACCTGCAGCCGGGCGCAACCCTCGAGGTGAAGGCGACCGAGAAGGCCCGCGCCTTTACGATCGATCCGGCCGATCCGATGCTGCAAAAAGCGGCCGACGCTTACGAGCGCATCTACGGAACCCGCGCCCTTTTCACGAAAGACGGCGGCTCCATTCCGATCGTCGAGACGCTGTCCCGCGTCCTGTCCGCCCCGTCCGTAATGATGGGCTTCGGCCTTCCGGACGAGAATCTGCACGCGCCGAACGAGCACTTCAATCTCGAAAACTTCGATAAAGGCCTCCTGACGATCGTCGAGTATTTGAAGTCGCTTTAAAACTATATTCCAAAACTAAACCGTCCAAACGCAAATGCGCTTGGACGGTTTTTTGTTGCCAATTCGACTTAGTTATAATAATATAGAACTTAAATTAAGTTCTATATTTATAGAACATTTATTTTAGCCCTAAAAGAAAGGAACATGTACCTGTCATGTCATATAAAGTCGAAGTGGATTTTGCTCCGGTTTATGAATGCGTAACAAGTCTGAGTACTTTTTTTAACAAACAAAACCATGGTGCGATTGAAGCCGGAAAGACCTGGGTCCGTGAGGTTCAGGATCTGTTTGCCCCCGTAAGTTTGCACAAGATGCGGGATGCAGTCAAACTCTTGAATGACTTCAGTCTATCTCCTTTTATTTGGAGATGTCCCGGCCCCCGTACAGTAACTGGCTTTTTGGATTGGTTTGAAGGTCTTTCCACCGGCCAATTATTCGACATCTCGGCGGCGTGCGGACAGACGGTCCCCTCCAATCTCACAGAGCTACGAAATTCAGCTTCCGAAATTTTGCGGGAATGGGATTTGAATTATTTCAGCCGGATTGATTCACGGATTCTGGAAGGGCTTCAGCAGGAAGCTTTGTCGCTGCAGTCCCGGCTAAACAAAACAAAAAGTATGGACATATATGAAGAAGCAACAGGGGGAATGCGCCTGTACCCGCACGAGGAGCTTAAACAAGTCGTCTTAATTCCTCAGTACCATTCCCGGCCGCTTGTCACCTCCAGCTTCTTTGAGTCGATGATATTCACTAATTATTCCTGCGATCTCTTTCCTGAGGCGCCCGGTTACCCTTCTCCAAGCCTCCTCAGGCTAACCAGAGCATTATCGGATGAAACCCGGTTACGCATTCTCCATTTATTGTCACGCAAGCAGATGACTTTTACAGAAATCGTGCGCGAGATTGCTTTATCCAAAAGTACGATTCATTACCACTTAATCGCGTTACGGGCCGCGGGTCTGGTTATCGTGCACTACTATCCCAAGAATATGGAGTTCAAATCCGTAGAATACAGCCTGCGCAGCGAGGCCGTGAACTCTCTTCCCCTCCAAATCGGCGCCTATCTCAACTATGATGCCCCTGTAAAAACGAATACAGAGGCATAGAGGGGATGATTTTGGTGAAAGGGCAAAAACATGCTTATTATGGGCTGCTATCCACCGTCACCCTGAGCGGTTTTGGAGATGCCTTCGGCTTACTCTCCATGGAATGGCTCGTATACGAGATCACCGGCTCGAAACTGGCCATGGGGGCACTCGCGTTATCCTCCGGAATCCCTGAACTGATCCTCCGCCTTCTCGGTTCTCCACTCTCCGACCGATGGCCTCGCAGCCGCCTTATGGCCGCTCTGGCCGCCTTACGGCTAACTGCCGTTGTTCTGCCGCTGATCGCCGGACTGATCGGTCAACTCCAACTTTGGCATTTGTTCCTGGCCGCAGGACTTAGCGGTTCATGTTCTGCCTTATATTTGCCGACCGCGATGGCGCTCGTGCCAGATGCCGCGGACTCACGTAAGCTAACCCGGGCTTTTGCGGTCATCGATGGCTGCAGGAACGCGGTGACCTTGATCGGTCCGGCGATGGCCGGCGCCGTGGTTGCCGGCGTGGGATCGCTTCCGGCGTTGGGCGTGAATGCCCTATGTTATATAGCGGCCATTATCATGTTGCTGTTCCTGCCGAAAACTTTTCGGCCCGGCAAAACTTCGTCCAGCCCTTCTATTGCGGCCTATCTCCGGGAAATCGGAGAGGGGTTCATCTTCTACAGGAAATTTCCGGCAATGCTGGCCATTATGGGGATGGTCTCGATCAGCAATATGTGCTCCGTAGCCATCTGGACGATGATGGTTCCTTATGTCAGTGAAGTGTTGCACCGGGATGCCGAGGCCATGGGGACACTGACGGCCGCTACGGCCTTGGGCACGTTAACAGGGCTCGGACTCATTTCAATATTAGGAGAGATCAAACAACGGAGAACGGTGATGATCTCAAGTTTGGCCGCCATGGGTTTCTTCAACATGATTCTGGGACTTGTGTACAGCTACACGATTGCGTTAGCCGCACTGTTCGCGGTCGGTGTATCCGGTCCATTCTTTGGCGCTCTGAGTTCTTCGTTGCATGGCAAACTCGTTCCCGGTCATCTCCAGGGACGCGTCAATGCGATCCGCTTTCTGATCGGAGGAAGCCTGCAGCCTGTAGGGGCCTTTGTCGGCAGCGCGGTAGCTGATCGCTATGGCGTGCAAATGTTGTTTCTGGTTGCAGGGATCATTCCGATACTTAGCTCTTTCGCCGGCTTGTTCTTTTCCAATCTCAAAACACTCAATGGGGACTTGTCCGAAATAGAGGCCCGAAGCCAGAAAAAATATGCCTTGGGGGATGGAAAGGGCCAGGTACCCTTTGACAAATAACTAAAGAAAACCTTATTAGAACGGCAAAAGACCTCCGATCCGCTTGTTCAGCGGCTGGAGGTCTTTCCTCTGAATCAACTTTTCAACAATGTCTTCGCCTAATTCTATCTCTCTTTAGCTTTTCCGGCTTTAGTTCCGAATATTAGTCTATAAATTTCAACAACCTCAACAATCTCTTTATGACTGAAGCTGCCTCTGCTCGAGTAGCGGTTTCCTTCGGGTCAAGAGTATCCTGGGATTTTCCTTGGATCAACCCCTGACTTATAGCTTGGTTCATTGCCTTCTTCGCCCAAAGGGATACCGTACCCTCATCTTTGTATGCAGGCAAGTTAGGAGTATTGGAACTTTCCCTTTCCCCGTTTCCTTTAACATACTCCAGCGCTCTTTCAGCGATTAGAGCGATTTCCTCCCGGGTTATAGGATCATTGGGAAGGAATTTGTTATTCTCGTTCCCCTGCACCAATCCTGCTTCTATCGCCGCTCCAATACTTCCGGCATGCCAATCGTTGGCGGTTACATCTGAAAACCGATCCGACTCCGCGTCTTCTTGTAATCCCAACCCTCTTGCGATTAAGGCGACAAATTCGCTACGGGTTATGGGTCTGTTCGGATCGAATTTTTCAGGGGTTACGCCCTGTAAAATAAGCTTATTTGCCATTAGTTCCACATCATCGTATGCCCAATGGCCATTCATATCCGAGAATTTTTTATCTGCCGAGATTACGGTATAAATACTGTTGTGAGCTGTCTTTATAGTAACCTCCGTAGACCCGTCCTCATTTTCAAAGAGTGAAGGAACAAAATGCAAACGATTCGTTTCAGGATTCATCCATACCGCAGTTGAATTTTTTGCGGAAACCGTTTCGCTCAAAAGGAGTTTTCGCTCAACATATTTATTTGAAAAATCGGAAATCTCCCGCTGACCGGCACGAACCAAAAATTCAGTTGGTCCGGGTTCGGCTTGCACTGCTTTTTCATTAACAACCATGCCTTGAATCAATGATTTCGTCTCATTATCCAATTTGGTGATTTGGATGGACAATGTTTCTTCGTTATAAGTCTCCGCCCATTTCTGGATTAGTTCTGCAGGTAGGAAATATTGAGCCTCAGAAGAACCAAATCCAATACGCAGATTGCCGAATGCCTCTGAAATGCGGAAAGAGTTCATAGGCAGATTAACTATAATATTTGACCCAAATTGGGCTGCATCTATCATTAAGGTGTGGGATCCATTTTTGCGTAACTCCTTGGTCAGATCGTCCTCATTAATATCTAACGTCGTCCGCTCACCTGCTTCAGTCAGCGTGGTTGTTTTTTTTGCATTAACCAGTATCCCACTTTGCGAGTTAACCAAAGGAACCGAATTTGATACACCGGTAACGGTCCCCCCATTATTCTTCGAACCTTTGTTAAGTGATACAGGCAAGCTGCCAAATTTCCACCCGTTCGACCCCAAGATACCCGCGAACGGGTTGCCGCTGCGGTCCGTGAGCGTTCCCGGTGTCACTTCCACGTAGTACGACGTTCCCTCTTCCAGTCCGCCGTCCAGATACAGATCCGCTCTGCTTCCATTCAACGTTCCATAGCCGGTTGTAAACCTACCGCCCGACACGTGAACTTGTTTTGCTATACGGCCATCCAAGGCTTCATGTACTATGACGTCGCCCGTTCCCCACTGCACCGGTTCGTTAAACGTCATGCTCAGCCCTGAAACTAACACCGCTCCGCTGCCTTCCGGACTCTTGCTCACCATCTGCGGGGCTGTTTGGTCCACCGTCCGGAAGCTCCACG